>JAEZQX010000234.1 GCA_023441105.1 Pseudomonadota bacterium
CACCGAGTTCCTAACGTTCGCCTTTGCGATAGGGCTTCATCAGCGCCTGCGGGTAGGCCGCCCGGCGCGACACCGCGATCAGGGCAAGGATCGACAGCAGGAACGGCACCATCAGCCAGAACTGGTAGGGCACCAGGTCGCCGGCCGATTGCGCCAGCCGCAGCTGCAGCGCATCGAAGAACGCGAACAGCAGGGCACCGAGCAGCGCCTTGCCCGGACGCCAGGAGCCGAACACCACCAGTGCCACGCACACCCAGCCGCGGCCGTTGATCATGTTGAAGAAGAAGGCGTTGAAGGCGGCGGTGGTCAGGAAGGCGCCGGCCATGCCCATGAGCGCACTGCCGGCAGCGATGGCGCCGATGCGCACGGCGGCCACGCTGATGCCGGCGCTTTCGGCAGCCGCCGGGCTCTCGCCGACCGCGCGGATCGCCAGTCCGACCGGCGTGCGCCGGAGCATCCAGGCGAGCAGCGGGACGATGGCCAGGGCGAAGAGGGTCGGCGGCGTGAGCGCGCCGAGCACCGGTCCGACCCAGGGGATCGCATCGAGCCAGCCGTGGATCTCGGCGAACGGCGTCACGGTGGGCGGCGACGACACCTTCGGGAACAGCACACGATAGCTGTAGTAGGAAAGGCTGGTCGCGAACAGCGTGATGCCCAGGCCGGCGACGTGCTGCGACAGGGCCAGCGTCACGGTGAGCCAGCCGTGCAGCAGGCCGAACAGCGCGCCGGTAGCCGCCGCGGCCGCCATCCCCGTCCAGAGGTCGGCGCCGGAATAGACGGCGAGCCAGCCGGTGAAGGCGCCGGCCACCATGATGCCTTCGATCCCCAGGTTGAGGACGCCGGCGCGCTCGCACAGCAGCACGCCCATGGTGCCGAGGATCAACGGCGTGGCGATGCGCAGCACCGCGACCCAGAAGGTGGCGGTGCTGAGCGTCTCGAGCAGGTCGGGCAGCATGAGGTGCGAGTGGCGGGCGAAGGTGGCGGCGGAAAGGTCGGGCGCTAGCGCCGGATCCGGTACTGGACCAGCATCGACGCCACCAGCATCGCCAGCAGCGACACCGCGACGATGACGTCCGCGATGTAGTTGGGCACGCCGACCACCCGGCTCATGCTGTCGGCTCCCACCAGGATGCCGGCGACGAAGATCGCCGCGAACACTACCCGCAGCGGCGACAACCCGGCCAGCATGGCGATCACGATGCCGCTGTAGCCGTAGCCCGGCGACATGTCGAGCGTCACGTAGCTGGTGCGGCCGGCGACCTCGGCGGCACCGGCGAGGCCGGCAAGCGCGCCGGAGAGGATCGCGGTCTTGAGCGCCACCTTGCCGACCTTCATGCCGAGGAAGCCGGCGGCCCGGGGGTTGCTGCCTACGGCGCGCATCTCGAAGCCCAGCACCGTGGCGCGGCCGATCCATTGCAGCAGCAACGCGGCCGCGATCGCCCACAGGAAGCCGGTGTGCAGCCGCGACTTCTCGAGCAGCCGGCCAAATTCCAGCTCCGGCTTGATCGCCACCGACTGCGGCCAGCCGAGCGCGGTCGGGTCCTTCATCGGCCCGTCCAGCATGGCCGATACGAACAAAAGGACGATGAAATTGAGCAGCAGCGTGGTCACCACCTCGTCCACCGACAAGCGGGTCTTGAGCCAGGCCGGCACCAGCAGCAGCACGGCACCGGCCGCCATGGCGGCGAGGATCATCAGCAGGTACAGCAGGCCATCGGGCAGGCCGAAGCCCGCCCCGCCGTGCAGGCCGCCGACGGCGACAGCCGCCAGTGCGCCGGCATAGAACTGCCCTTCGGCGCCGATGTTGAACAAGCGGGCGCGAAAGGCCACCGCCACCGCCAGGCCGGTCAGGATCAGCGGCGTTGCGCGGGTGAGCGTTTCGGTGATGGCGAATCGCGAGCCGAAGCCGCCCTCCAGCAGCAGCAGGTAGGTGCGTCCCACCGGCGCCCCCGCCCACGCAACCAGCAGGGCACAGATCAGCAGCGTCACGACGATCGCCGCCATCGGCGCGGCGACCAGCGCCGGGCGCGAGATCTGCGCGCGCCGCTCGAGCCTCATGCCGGCATCGCGCCTGAAACCGCGTCGCCGCCGCTCGTCGCGCCCGCCATCGCCAGCCCGATGCTGGTGGCATCCCACTGGGCCACCGGCCGTGCCGGCGACAGGCGACCGTTGAAGATCACCGCCACGCGGTCGGCGATGGCGAGGATCTCCTCCAGGTCCTCGGAAATCAGCAGCACGGCGGCGCCGCGGTCGCGCGCCTGCAGCAGCTGGCCATGCACGAAGGCAACGGCGCCGATGTCCAGGCCCCAGGTGGGCTGGTTCGCGACGATGATCGACGGCGCCTGGCCGAGCTCCCGGCCGAGGATGAACTTCTGGATATTGCCGCCCGACAGCATGCGGATCGGCTGGTCGAGGCTGCTATGCCGGACATCGAAGGCGCTGACGATGCGCTGCGCCTCGGCGCGGATCCGGCGACGGTCGAGCAGGCCGATGCGCCGCGCCAGCCAGCCGCGACGCAGCGCGAGGGGATGTCGCAAGCGGTGCGCGACGGCGTTCTCCGCGATCGTGGCGTCGCCGATCACGCCCATGTCGATGCGGTCCTCCGGGATCCGGGCGATGCCGGCATCGATCCAGTCACGAGCATTCGCCGGCAGGACCCTGCCGCCGACCCGTACCGTGCCGGCACTGGCCGCCGCCTCGCCGCTCAACAGGGCGGCGAGCGTCTGCTGGCCGTTGCCGGCCACCCCGGCGATGGCCATCACCTCGCCGCCTTGCACCTGCAGGTTGATGTCCTGCAGGCTGGCCCGGCCGCCGCCCGGCGCCGACACGTCCGCGAGCTCCACCAGCGCCGGTCCCGGCGACATCCCATCGCCTGCTTCGCCGCGACCGGCGGATCCGGTCGGCGCGAGGTTGCCGACCATGGCCTCGGCAAGCTTCGCCCGCGTGGTCCCGCGGGCTGCCACCTGCAGCACCGCCCTGCCCTGCTTGAGCACGACGATGTTGTCGCTGACCCGCAGCACCTCGTCGAGCTTGTGCGAAATGAAGATCACCGCCAGGCCGGCGGCGGTGAAGCGGCCGAGCGCCGCGAACAGCGACTCGCTCTCCTGCGGCGTCAGTACCGCGGTCGGCTCGTCCAGGACCAGGATCCGCGAGCCCCGCACCAGCGACTTGAGGATCTCCACGCGCTGGCGCTCGCCGACCGACAACTCGGCGACGCGCGCGTCAGGATCCACCCGCAGGCCGTAGGCCTGGCCCGCCTGCAGCAGGCGCTGCCGCACCGCCTGCCTGCCCGAGCGCAAGCGCCACAGCGGCTCGAGCCCCAGCATCACGTTCTCGAGCACGGTGAGGTTCTCGGCGAGCGTGAAATGCTGGTGCACCATGCCGACGCCGGCGGCCAGGGCGGCGCGGGTATCGCCGGGCGGCAGCGGCCGGCCGAAGGCGACCACCCGCCCGGCATCGGCCACGTAGTGGCCGAACAGGATGGACACGAGGGTCGACTTGCCGGCGCCGTTCTCGCCGAGCAGGGCGAGGACCTCGCCGGCATGCAGGGTCAGCGAGATGTCGTCGTTGGCCAGCAGGCTGCCGAAACGCCGGGTGATCCCCTCGAGGCGGAGGACAGGATCCGCTGGCACCACGCCGGACTAGTTGGAGGCCTTGGGCTGGTTGTCGTTGACCTTGACCGTGAAGGAGCCGTCGAGGATGGACTGCCGGCGCGCCGCCACCTTGTCCATCACCTCCTTCGGCACCTTGCCTTCGAAAGTTCCCAGCGCCGCAAGCTCCGAGCCCTGGTACTTCATCATCGAGTATTGGCCGTAGTCCTCGTGCGCGAACTTGCCCCCCTTGACCGCCGCGAGCGCCCGCTCGATGGTCGGCTCCATGTTCCACAGGGCCGAGGCCACCACCGTCTCCGGATAGGCTTCCTGCGTGTTGATCACGTTGCCGATGGCAAGCGCCTTGCGTTCCTTGGCGGCGTCGGACACGCCGAAGCGCTCGGCATAGAGGACGTCCGCGCCCTTGTCGAGCATCGCGAAGGAGGCCTCCTTGGCCTTGGGCGGATCGAACCAGGAGTTGATGAACGACACCATGAACTGCACTTTCGGGTTGATCTCCCGCGCGCCGTCCATGAACGCGTTCATCAGACGATTGACTTCCGGGATGGGATAGCCGCCGACCATGCCGATCTTGCCGCTCTTGCTCATCGCCGCCGCGATCATGCCGGTGAGATAGGCCGGCTCCTGGATGTAGTTGTCGAAGACGGAGAAGTTCGGTGCCACCGGCTTGCCCGACGAGCCCATCAGGAAAGCCGTCTTGGGATAGTCCTTGGCGACCTTGCGGGCGGCCGGCTCGACGGCGAATGCCTCGCCGACGATCAGCGCATGGCCCTGCTCGGCATACTGCCGCATGACCCGCTCGTAGTCGCTGTTGGAGACGTTCTCCGAGAACTTGTACTCGATCTCACCCTTGGCCGCCGCAGCATTCAAGGCCTTGTGGATGCGGCTGACCCACTGCTGCTCCACCGGCACCGTATAGATGGCGGCGACCTTCAGCTTCTCCTGCGCCGGCGCGATGCCGGGCAGCAGCGACGCAGCCAGTGCCACGCAACCGGCGCCAAGCATGGCGCGACGAGTCGAGACGATGCGCGCCGCGCGCGCCGACAGCAGTTTCATGGAAGCCCCCCGGTTGGTTTCATCAATCGTAGTCGAGTTCACCCCGGCGGGGGAAGATGCGGCCCGAAAGGGCTTGCCTGCAAGACGCCGCCGACCGCATTCACTCGATGGTGATCGTCGCCGGATCGAAATCCGCCTTCGGGTACTTCGGATCGAGCTTCTTCAGCGCCCCGACGATGATGGTCAGCAACGCGTAGTCCCGGAACCACTTGCGGTTGGCGGGAATGACGAACCAGGGTGCATCCTTCTGGTGCGTCTGCACGATCGCATCCCGGTAGGCGTACATGAATTCCTTCCAATGCTTGCGCTGGTCCAGGTCGTGGGCATCGAACTTCCAGTTCTTCTCGGGCTGGTCGAGCCGTGCCTGGAGCCGTTCGCGCTGCTCCTGCGCGTCGATGTGGAGGTAGAACTTGAGGATGGCGGTTCCCTCGTCGGCCAGCATCTGCTCGAAATTCCGCAGGTGCGCGTAACGCTTCTTCCAGACCTTCTCCGGCACCAGCTCGTTGACCCGCACGGCCAGCACGTCCTCGTAATGCGAGCGGTTGAAAATCACGATCTGGCCCTTGCCCGGCACCTTGCGGTGCACCCGCCAGAGGTAGTCGTGGGCAAGCTCCTCGCTGCTCGGCGCGGCGAAGCGCGCCACCATCACGCCCTGCGGATTGACGCCGGAGAAGACCTTGCGGATGGCGCCGTCCTTGCCGCCGGTGTCCATCGCCTGCAGCACCACCAGCACCTTGTGCTTCTGCTCGGCGAATAGCCGCTCCTGCAGCTCCACCAGTTCTTCGCGCAGCTTGTCGCTCGCCGCGTCGGCCTGCTCCTCGTCGCCGTCGAAGCCGGGCGTGCCGCCGCCGGGCAGCTTCAGGAGCACGTCGTCCTTGCTGTCCTTGTCCAGCTCGATCCAGCAATTGCCCATCTCTTCCCTCCCTGTCAACCTTCGCGGCGCAACTTGAAACGCTGGATCTTCCCGGTCGCCGTCTTCGGTAGCTCGTCGACGAACTCGATCCAGCGCGGATACTTGAACGGCGCAAGCGTGTCCTTCACATGCTGCTTGAGCGCCTCCGCCAGTGCCTCGCCCGGCACCTCCCCCGGCCGCAGCACGACGTATGCCTTGGGCTTGACCAGTTCGTCCACATCCTGCTCGCCGACCACCGCCGCTTCCACCACCGCATCATGGCTGGCGATGGCCGACTCGACCTCGAACGGCGAAACGAACTGTCCACTCACCTTCAGCATGTCGTCGGAACGGCCGGCACAGGTGTACCAGCCATCGGCCGAGCAGAAGTACTTGTCGCCGCTGCGCGTCCATTCGCCCTGGAACGTCCGGCGCGACTTGTCGCGCTGGTTCCAGTAGCAGATCGCGCTGGTGGGTCCCTTCACGTGGAGGTCCCCGACCTCCTCCGGCCCGACCTTGCCACCGTCCTCGCCGACCAGCCTGACCTCGTAGCCCGGCACCGGCACGCCGCTCGTGCCGTAGCGGACCTGGCCGCGGCGGTTGGACAGGAAGATGTGCAGCATCTCGGTCGAACCCAGGCCATCGAGGATCTCGACGCCGGTCCGGGCGGTGAAGCGCTGCCCGATCCGCTCCGGCAGGGCCTCGCCGGCGGAGACGCAGATCCTCAGGCCGAGCCGGTCGGGTGTCGGGAACGAATCGCTGGCGAGCATGCCGGCATAGAGCGTCGGGACGCCGTAGAAGATCGTGGGAGGGGCGCCGTCCGATGCCTTGGGCAACTCGCCGGTCAGGCGCTTGAAGACGGCATCGGGCGTCGGTCGCTCGGCCATCAGCACCGAGGTGGCGCCCACCGACATCGGGAAGGTGAGCGCATTGCCGAGTCCATAGGCGAAGAACAGCTTGGCCGCCGAGAAGGTCCGGTCGCGTTCGCCGATGCCCAGGATCGGACGCGCGTAGAGCTCGGCTGTCTGGATCAGGCTGGCATGGCAATGCACCGTGCCCTTGGGCATGCCGGTGGAGCCCGACGAGTAGAGCCAGAAGCACGCGTCGTCGGCGCAGGTGTCGGCGGCCTCGCAATCATCGTCGCCGTTTTCGAGGATCGCGTCGATGTCGCCGCCATCCGCCAGCGGCGCCTCGGAGATCACCACCCTGGAAAGCGACGGGATGGCCACGTGCAGGCCGTCGAAAGCCGGAAACAGGGCGCGCGAGACGAACAGCACCTTGGCGCGCGAGTCGCGCAGCATGTAGTCGTAGTCGGCCTGGGTCAGCAGCGTATTGACGCAGACGGGCACCACGCCGGCCTTGATCGCGCCCAGGAAGACGGTGGGCCAGTCGATGGTGTCGAGCAGGCAGAGCAGGATCCGGTCCTCGCGCTCGACGCCGATCGATCGCAGCCCGGAGGCGAAACGGTTGACGCGCCTGGCCAGCTCGCCATAGGTGATGGCGCGGCGGTCGTCGACGAAAGCAACCTCATCCTCGCGGCCGGCCTGGAGATTGCGTTCGATCAGGTCGTGGGCGGCGTTGTAGCTGCGCGGGATGGTGACCTCGGGAAGCGCCCCGAAGTGCCTGGCATTGGAAAGCTCTGGCATGTGCGATCCCCGCTGCGCGCGCCGCCCGGCGACGCCGGCGGCAGGCGTTCCTAGAGTGAAATGGTGCGCGTGCTCGGTTCGGCCACCAGCCGTTCCAGATCCGTCTGCAGGACCTTCGCGACGCGACGCATCAGGAGGACCGAGATGTTGCCCTCACCGGCCTCGAGCTGGGCGAGGTAGCGCTCCGACAGGCCGGAATATTCGGCCAGCTGCCTGCGGGTCAGGCCGGCAACCTGACGGGCATGCCTGACGCGACGCCCGAGTTCGACGAGGAAGGCGGCTTCCTCGTCCGGCTTGCCTGGAAGCTGTATCGACATGCACCATACCGGTTTGATTCCGGGCAATATAACGCAACCGCCCGTGACTTTAGAAGTGTCGCCACGATTGAATTCCTCCTTGTCGAAGGCGCGGCCGATCGACGGTCGCGTGCCCGAGGTGCGGCGTGAAGTGGTGGTGGCGGGACGCCGGCTCGAGACCTGCCGCTTCGGGCCGAGAACGGGCCCGCTGCGCGTCGTGCTGCTCCATGAGGGACTGGGTTCGGTCGCCTTGTGGCGAGACTTCCCCGCGCGCCTCGCGGCACAGCTCGACGAGCCGGTGCTGGCCTATTCGCGCGCCGGCTACGGCCAGTCGCCGCTTCCCGACGGGCCGCGGGATCCGCGCTTCATGCACCAGGAGGCGCAGGTGGTGCTGCCCGCCCTGCTGCAGGCGTTCGACATCGCACAACCGATCCTCATCGGCCACAGCGATGGCGCCTCCATCGCCTTGATCCACGCCGGCAGCCTGCCGGCCGTCCTGCCGGCAAGCGCCGCGCGCGCGGCCGGCGTCGCGGTGCTGGCGCCACACCTGTTCGTGGAACCGGTGACCGTTGCCGAAATCGCGCGGGTGCGCGACGGTTTCGAGGCGAGCGGCCTCGGACCGCGGCTGGCGCGCTATCACCACGACCCGGCAAGAACCTTTCACAGTTGGGCCGACGCGTGGTTGTCGGAGGACTTCCGGCAATGGAACATCGAGCCCGAGGCGGCGGCCGTCGCTTGCCCGCTTCTGGCCATCCAGGGCGAGGACGACCAGTACGGCACCGCCCTGCAGATCGAGCGACTCGTGCAGCTCAACCCGCGGGCGAAGGCGCTGATGCTGCCGGATTGCCGCCACAGCCCGCATGCGGAACAGCCTGCGGTGGTGCTCGCCGCGCTCACCGGATTCGTCGCCGGCCTGGGCCGCTGACCGTCGGCCGAGCCCGTCTCCAGGCCGTTTCACGACCGTTTCGAGGCGGGCGGCTGGGGCGTCGCGCAAGCGGCGGCGGGATGGGGTAAATCCCGGTGACCCGGCCAGGCCGACGCCATTTTTTCCGGATTACACTCTCGCGGGACAAGCCCGGACACGCACGAGGAGATGGAGATGGCGAAGCAGCGCACACGATCGACGAGACGGATGTTCCTGGCCGGGGCCGTAGCCGCCTCGCTTGCCGGCGCGACAGCTCCCGCCCTGGCGCAGGCGCCGCTCAAGATCGGCTTCATGGCGGAGTTGAGCGGGCCGCAGGGCGCGCTCGGACAGGACCAGTACGACGCGCTGATGATGGTGGTGGAGCGCAACGGCGGCAAGCTCGGCGGCGTGCCGGTCACCATCCTCAAGGAAGACAGCCAGCTCAAGCCCGAGCTCGCCGTGCAGCTCGCCGACAAGCTGATCGAGCGCGAGCAGGTGCCCATCATCACCGGCATCACCTTCTCCAACATCATGATGGCGGTCAACAAGAAGGTCACCAGCGCCGGCGTGTTCCTGATCGGCAGCAACGCCGGGCCGTCGCCGGTGGCCGGGGCGCAATGCTCGCCCAACTACTTCTCCGTTTCCTGGCAGAACGACCAGCAATCGGAGGTCGTCGGAAAATATGCCACCGACAAGAAATACCAGAAGGTGGTGACCATCGCCCCCAACTACCAGGCGGGCAAGGACTTCGTCTCCGGCTTCAAGCGCTACTACGACAAGGCGCCGGTCAACGAGCTGTGGCCGGCCCTCAGCACCCAGGACTTTTCCGCCGAGATCGCGCAGATCGCCGCCGCGCAGCCGGACGCGATCTTCACCTTCCTGCCCGGCGGGCTGGGCATCAACTTCGTGAAGCAATGGGCGCAGTCGGGGCTCAAGGACAAGGTGGCCCTGCTGTCCGCCTCCACCGCCGACGGCATCGGCCTGCCGGCCATGGGCGACGCGGCCACCGGCGTGATCGCCGGCGGCCACTGGGCACCGGATTTCAAGAACGAGGCCAACCAGCAGTTCGTGAAGGACTTCGAGGCGAAGTTCAAGCGCATCCCGTCGCAGTACGCGGCCCAGTCCTACGATGCCGCCCTGCTG
>JAEZQX010000303.1 GCA_023441105.1 Pseudomonadota bacterium
GCATCGCACAGCGCATCGTGATCGGCGGCAGGAAGGGGCAGGCCTTCACCTGCAATGCGGCGACCTTCGATCGGCGCCGCAACCCGGCCCGCGGCCGCAATGGCGGCGCCGACGGCGCGCCGGGGCAGGTGTTCGTCGAAACGCCGGACGGCCTCGAGGCCTTCACCGGCAAAGGCACCATCCGCGTGCCCGCCGGTTGCCGCCTGCGCGTCGACCTGCCCGGCGGCGGCGGATTCGGCGAGCCGGCGCAGCGCGATCCGGCGCTGCTCGCGCGCGACCTGGAACGCGGCGTCGTGACCGAGGCGGCGGTCGCCGCCGACTATCGGATGCGGCCGCAGGGTGCAGCCGAGCCGGACCCGGCAGGGGAGGCGGCATGAACGCGGGCATGAAACCCCTGACCCTGGACGACTGCCGGGCGCTCGACGGGGCCGATCCACTGGCCGCGGTCCGTGACGCCTTCGAGCCGGCGCCGCACGGCAGGATCTGCCTCGACGGCAATTCGATGGGCGCGCTGCCGCGCACCGCCGTCTCCCGCATCGAGCATGCGATGCGCAACGAATGGTCCGCGCACCGCCGCCATGCCTGGCATGTCGCCGACTGGCTGGATGCGCCGCAGCGCATCGGCGCGGCTCTCGCGCCGCTGATCGGCGCGCAGGCCGAGGAGGTGATTGCCGTCGACAACACCACCTCGAACCTGCACAAGCTGCTGGCCTATGGCCTGAAGCTCGCAGCAGCGGATTCGCGTCGCCGGTTCATCGTCTACGAGGACGACGGCTTTCCGTCCGATTGCCATGTCGTGCAGGGCGTGGTGCATCATGGCGGCGGGCGCTGGCTCGCGCGGACGATCCGCTCGCCGCAGGAGCTCGATGCCGCGCTCGGCGACGACGTCGCCATGGTCCTGCTGTCACATGCGGACTATCGCAGCTCCTTTCGCTGGGACATGCGCTCGGTCAACCAGCGGGTGCATGCCTGCGGCGCGAAGATCCTCTGGGACCTGTCGCACACGGCCGGCGCCGTGAAGGTGGAGCTCGATGCCACGGCGGCGGATTTCGCGGTCGCCTGCGGCTACAAGTACCTTTGCGGCGGCCCCGGTGCCCCGGCGCTGGCCTACATCCGGCGCGACCTCCAGGACCGCGACTGGCCGGCGCTGCCCGGATGGCTCGGCCACGCGCAGCGGCTCGACTTCGACACCCGCTATCGTCCGGCGCCCGGGATGCTGTCCCTGGTGGGCGGCACCATGCCGGTGCTGCAGAACGTCGTGATGGAAGCAGCGGCGGAGATCTGGCGCGACATCCGGGTCGACGACCTCGCCGCCAAGCATCGTTCGCTGTCGACCACGCTGGCGCGGCTGCTCGAGGAGCAGGCGGCGCCGCTCGGCGTGAAGCTCGCCTCGCCGCCGGACTGGGAATCCCGTGGCGGTCATGTCGCGTTCAGCTGTCCCGGCGGCGGCCCGGTGTGCGAGGCGCTGCTCGCGGACAACGTGGTTGCATCGTTTCGCCAACCGGATGTGATCCGGTTCGGCCTGTCGGCGGTGACGCTCAGTCACGTCGACATCTGGAACGCCGTCCAGCGTCTGCGATCGATCCTGGTCGAGGAGCGGTGGCGTGACCCTTGCTTTGCCACGGTTTCGATCTGACTTCCAACCGCGAGGAGACGCATCCATGTTCATCAGTCGCCGCAGGTTCAGCGCATCGCTGGCCACGCTTGCCGCCGCCGCACTGCCGCTTTCGCTCGCCGCACCGGCGCAGGCCGCCGACTACGACGGTCCCGTCAAGGTCCTGGTCGGCTTCCCGCCCGGCGGCGCGACCGACGTGGTGGCGCGGCTGTTGTCGGACAAGCTGAAGAACGTCCTCGGGCAGCCGATCTTCATCGAGAACCGCGGCGGCGCCGGCGGCATGATCGCGACCCAGCAGCTCAAGGCAGCCTCCCCCGACGGCTCGACCGTGATGCTGACCATCGATCATTCGCATGTGATCGTGCCGCTGACCTTCAAGGCGCCCGGCTACGATCCACTCACCGACTTCACGCCGGTGGCCGGCGTGGCAAGCTACTTCAATGCGCTGGCGGTGAGCAGCAGCCTCAACGTGAAGACGATGCCGCAGCTCGGCGAATGGCTCAAGGCGCATCGCGGGCAGGCCAACTTCGGGGTTCCTGCCGCAGGCAGCGTGCCGCAGTTCGCCAGCCTGATCGTCGGCAAGTCGCTGGGGGTGGACGTGGTGCCCGTCCCGTACCGCGGCGGCGCGCCGCTGGTCCTCGACCTTCTCTCCGGCCAGGTGCCGGCGGGGATCGGTTCGCTCACCGAATACATCGAGCACCACCGGGCCGGCAAGATGCAGGTCCTCGCCGTCTCCGGCACCACGCGCAGCAAGGCGGCGCCGGACATTCCCACGTTCCAGGAGCTCGGCCTCAAGGGCATCGACAAGAATCCCTGGCTCGCCTTCTTCGGACCCAAGGGCATGCCGCAGGGTTTCGTCGACCGCTTCTCGAAAGCGGTGCAGCAGGTCCTGCAGGATCCGGAAGTCCTCGAGAAGTTCAAGGCGATGGGCAACGAGGCCTCCTATGCCACGCCCGCGCAGCTCCAGGAGTGGGTGACCTCGGCGACCGCGCACTGGGGCCCGGTGATCCGCGAATCCGGCTATGTCCTCCAGTAGCCCCGCAACCGGCGCTGCCGGCACCCCCTTCGGCGGCCTCGCCGACCCGGAGCGGCGCTTCATCTCCAGCGGCTCGCCGTGGGAGGAGCTCGCCGGCTACTCGCGCGCCGTGGTCGACGGCGACTGGATCTTCGTCTCCGGCACCGTCGGCCAGGACTTCGAGACGATGCAGTTCCCCGAGTCCGCGCAGGCGCAGGCGGAGCAGGCGCTCGACACCATCGAGGCGGCGCTGCGGCAGGTTCCCGCCAGCCTGCACGATGTGGTGCGGGTCCGGGTCTACGTGCCCGAGCGCGGCGACGTGCCGGCCATCAGCGAGGTGATCAAGCGCCGCCTTGGCGCCGCCCGCGCGACCAACACCACCGTCTGCTGCGCGCTGGCGGTGGCGGGCGCGAAGGTGGAGATCGAAGTGACCGCGCGACGTCGGGGACCGCCGGCCGGGGCAACCTGACCCGCGAAACCGGCCGATCGCCGCCGCCGGTTCGCCTGCAGCAACCATCCGTCCGGTACGGGCCGGTTGCTCCTCGACCTTCGATGCCGCCTCTGGATAATCCGGGCGCAATCCGGAACGTTCAAGAGGAGCAGTCGATGAGCCGAGCCAGGCGCTGGATACCAATCGCGGCAGTTGCCGCCGTCGCCGCGGGCGCCGCGGCGTGTGGCGGGGGCGGCGGCAGCGGGGACGGGGGCTCCGGAGTCCTCAGGGTGTCGCTGACCGACGCGCCGGCCTGCGGCTATGACAACGTCTGGGTCACCGTCACCAAGGTGCGGGTGCACCGGTCCGATACCGCGGCCGACGGCGATGCCGGCTGGTCCGAGATTGCCGTCGATCCCACCGGCAAGGGCCGCAGGATCGACCTTCTCGAGCTGCAGAATGGGGTGCTGGCGGATCTTGGCCAGACCGCCTTGCCGGCCGGCCGCTACTCGCAGGTGCGGCTCGTGCTGGCCGACAACCGGGAAGTCGCCGGCGCCAATCAGCTCGTGCTGTCGAAGACCGGCGAGGTCGTGGCGCTCGATACGCCGAGTGCCCAGCAGAGCGGCTTGAAGCTCAAGCATGCGTTCGAGGTCGAACCGGGCGCCGAAGCCGACCTGGTCCTCGATTTCGACGCCTGCCGCTCGATCGTGAAGGCCGGCAACAGCGGCAAGTACAACCTCAAGCCGGTGGTCTCGGTGATCCCGATCCTCACCGGCGCGGTTGCCGGCGCCGTCGACCCGCAAGCCGCGCGCGGCGGGGCCAGTGTGTCGCTGCAGCGCTTCGACCCCAGCACGGGCGCCGTTTCGGTCATCCGCGCCACGAGCGTGAGAGCTGACGGTTCCTGGTTGCTTTCGCCGGTGCCGGTGTCGCCCGTGGACGGCGTGGGCTACAACCTGGTCATCGGTTCGGCGGGCTACGGCAACGTCGTGTACACCAACGTCCCGGTCGCCACCGGCGTCGCGACGGAGATTCCAGGCGTCGCCCTGGAGGCGGCCGACATGGCCCGGATCAGCGGCAAGGTGATCGGGGCCGGCGAGGGCAGCGCCGAAGTCCGGGCCCTGCAGCGGATCGCCGACGGCGACGGCGCGACGCCCGATGTCGTCATCGAAGCCGGATTCGCCGTTCCCGATTCCGCGACCGGCGCCTTCGCACTCGAGCTGCCGACATCGGCCGCGCGCATCGCGCCCCACGGTGGCAGCCTGGCGCATGGCACCCCCGCCGGAATCTACGACCTCGTCGTCGCCCAGCCGGGCGACTCTGCGGGAACGGCCGCGACGGTCGACATCGGTGCCGGCGACGTCGTCATCGATCTTTCCTACTGACCGCGCCTCACAGCCCGTCGAGGAACTCGAGCAGCAGCCGGTTGACCTCCTCCGGCTGCTCCTGCTGGATCCAGTGCCCGGCAGCCTCGAGGATATGGCTGCCGCGAAGATCGGCCAGCAGCTTCGGCAGCTGCTCGAGGCGCTGCTGGGCGCCGGGAAAGCGCAGGACATCATCGCGGGCGCCGGCGATGAACAGTGCCGGCTGGGCCAGGCCGCAGCCGCGCCACGGAGCCAGCAGCTCGGCATTACGGCGCAGGTTGCGATACCAGTTCAGGCTGCCGCGAAAGCCGGTGCGCCGGAACTCGCCGGCCACGTAGGCGAGCGCCTCGGGCGGCAGCCAGGGCGGCAGCGCGGCCGGGTCGACCGTGGCGTCGAGAAGCCCGGCGCCCGGCTGCAGCACCCCGCAGACGGCACGATCCGGTCCGTCGCCCGACATGCTGAAGTAGATGCGGCGCAGCGACGCGTCGACGTCGGCTTCCAGCTCGAACTCGGCGACGCCGGGTTGCTGGAAATACTGCATGTAGAACGTCTGCACGCCCTTGGCTTCCAGCACGCTCAGCAGGTCGGTGCGGGATGGCGGAGCGAAGGGAACGCTCAGTCCTGCGACCGCCCGGAACATGTCCGGCCGCAGCAGCGCCGCATGCCAGGCGACGGCTGCTCCCCAGTCATGGCCGATGATCACCGCCTGCCGCTCCCCGAGCGCCTCCACCAGGTCCACCATGTCGCCGACATGATGCAGCATGGTGTACGAGGCGATATCCTCGGGCGCATCGGTGCCGCCATAGCCGCGCATGTCCGGCGCCACGACGCGATAGCCGGCGGCCGCCAGCGCTGCGATCTGGTGGCGCCACGAATACCAGGACTCGGGGAAGCCGTGGCACAGCAGTATCAGCCGGCCCTCGCCCCGGCAGCAGGCGCGCATGCGGAGGCGATTGACGTCGAAGACCTGCAGCGCGGCTTCATCGAGCGGCTCGAGCGTGCTGTTCACCGGAACCTCCCTTGCCAGACGTCGCCAAGCATATACCGGCCCGGTTGCAGCTGACGATCGGCCTGCCTTCGGCCGGTGACGGCCACGCCCCTTGCGGCGCGGCCGTCGGGATCGATCGGGTTCAGCCGATCATGTTCGGAGGCGTCCCCTCATCCTGGCGATGGAAGGCGATCAGCATCGGCGGCGTGCCCGTGTCCTGCTGCGGGGAGCCGACCAGGTCGGGCGGCGTCCCCTCGTCGGGTTGATGGGCAGAAAGCCTCAGGAACCGCGATCCTTCGTCGGGCGGGAAGGCGGCCGCGGCGGCGACCCCTGCGGTCGCGACGGCGGCTGCGGCAAACAGGCGAGCGATCTTCATGACAATCTCCCCTTGAAGCGTGGCGACGTTGCCACCGCCTCACTGTGCCCGGGGAGCCGGGTGCAAGTCCTTCAGCCGTGTTGCGCGCTGCTAAGCGTTGCCAAGATCGTTCGCCGGCGGGGCGTCGCTGAAGGCGCGGTCCAGCAGGCTGGCCAGCACCGCTTCCTCCGCCTCGCGGCCGCGCGCGTTCCAGTAGGCGATGAGCGCGTGGTCGAGCGCGCCGGCGAGCAGCCGGCCGGTTTCCTCGCGGGCATGCAGGGCGATCCGATCGGGACGGGTTTCGCCGCGCGAATGGAACTCCTCGGCTGCCCCGATCAACTGGGCCGCCACCACCGGATGGCCGCTGGCAGCAGCCAGCCAGGCGAAGATGTCGCCGTGGGCGAGGAAGATGCCGCTGCTGCGCAGCGCGCCGATGGTGCGGGCGGCACCAGCGCGCGCCTCGGCCAGCCGTCCGCCCCCGACCAGCGCGGCCGTCAGCCCCGCCAGCGCATAGGCCCTGGTGAGCCCTTCGCGCGGGCTCGGCTCGATCCGGCGCAGGAGCTCGCGCAGGTCTTCCGCAGCGGCGTCCGGCTCGCCCATCCGCAGCCGGATCCAGGCCATGTCGGCCAGCAGCATCAGGCGGTAGCGCTGGATGTCGTGGGCATCGGCGATGTCGAGCGCCTGGCTGGCGAAGCGCAAGGCTTCCTCGTGATCTCCCGACGCGTCCGCCAGCAGGGCGGCGATGCGATACCGCCGCATGCGGTCGGCGGGCGGACCGGCCCGGGTCTCGAGGGCAGCCGCCGCCTGCAGGTGGTCGCGAGCTGCCGCCAGGTCCCCGCTCCTCATCAGCGCGTCGGCGAGCATGCGCCGACAGGCGTGCACGTGGCGCGGATTGGCCTGGGCTTCGAACATCGCCGCGGCGCGCTGCAGGGCTTCGATGCAGCGCGATGTCGGCAACCGGCCCTCGATGCCGAAGCGCCCGAACCACTGCCAGTAGCGCGCTTCCACTTCGGGCGGCGTATCCCTTCCGATCAGGTGCTGGACGCGAAGCAGATTGCTCATCGCTTCCGGCACCGGGCCGGCCGTCGCCAGGACCACTGCCGAATGGGTGGCAATGGCCACCGCGACGGCGCCCTCGCCAGGCTGTTCGACGGCCCAGGCGAGGGCGGCGCGGACATTGTTCATCTCCGCCCACAGCCAGGCGCTGTCGCGCTGGAACACCGCGAGCCGGCAGATGTCGCGCACGGCATGGGCATGCCGGCGCCGCCAGCGGGCGGTCTCGCCGGCCTCCTCGAGCTTCTCGAGGGCGAAGGCGCGCATCGTTTCCAGCATCCGGTAGCGCGGCCGCGGCCCCGGATCGAGGATCACCAGCGACCGGTCCACCAGCACGCCGAGGTGCTCGACGATGTCGACCTCCTCGTCGTCGACATCGCCTGCCACCCGTTGCGCGCCCTCGAGCGAGAAGCCGCCGGTGAAGATGCCGAGCCGCCGCAGGACCACCTGCCGCTCCGGGTTGAGCAGCTGGTAGCTCCAGTCGAGCGCGGCGCGCAGCGTGCGATGTCGCTGCGGCCCGAAGCGCTCGCCGACCGTGAGCAGGCGCAGCTGCTCGCTCAACCGGCTGCGCACACCCGCCACCCCGAGCAGCGGGACGCGAGCTGCGGCGAGCTCGATGGCCAAGGCGATCCCATCGAGCTCGCGGCAGATCTCGACCGCGTCCTGCAGCTCCTCGCCGGTCGGCTCGAACCGGCCCTGGTGCATGCGCACCCGTTCGATGAACAGCCGCACCGCGCCGAACGACTCGGCTTGCCGGTACTCCCCCGGCGGGGGCACGGCAAGGGGAGTGAGGCGGAATACATGCTCGCCGGCGATCCGGATCGGCTCCTGGCTGGTGACCAGCAGGCGCACCCGCGGGCAGGCCCGGACGATGGCGCCGGCTAGCCGGGCCACCACGTCGAGCAGGTGCTCGCAATTGTCGAGCACCAGCAGCAGGGTGCTTGCCTCCAGGGCGGTGGCCAGCTCCTCATGCGCCGGCGCGCTGCCGGCGAGTGCGATGTGCAGGGTTTGCGCGATCGTCGGCAGGACCAGCGCCGGATCGCGCAGCGCGGCAAGCTCCACCACCCAGGCACCTTGCTGGAAATCACCGGCGAGCCGTCGCGCGGCCGCCGCCGCGAGGCTGGTCTTGCCGATTCCGCCCGCCCCGCACAAGGTGACCAGCGGGGCGGCACCGCAGGCTTCCACCACCTGGCGAACCTCGTTGTCGCGGCCATACAGGGGCGCGCCGACGGCGGGCAGGTTGCCGGTGCGCCGCACGGCAGGCGCGGCGTCTCCCGGCTGCGGCAGCGGCGCGGCGGTGAAGCGGTAGCCACGGGCCGTGACGGTGGCGATCACCTCCCGGCCGAGCAGCTTGCGCAAGGTCGAGATCTGCACGGTCAGGTTGTTGTCCTCCACCACCAGCCCCGGCCATGCGGCCTGGATCAGCTCCTCCTTCGACACCACCCGGTCGCGGCGCTCCGCCAACGCCAGCAGCACGTCGAAGGCGCGCGAGCCGATGGCCACCGGCTGGCCGTTCACCAGCAGCTGGCGCTCGGTCCGGCGGATCTCGAAGTCCTGGAACAGCAAGCGCTCCATGGCTGTGCATGGCCGCTAGGTGCAGACTGTCAGCCGCGAGAAGGACCGGAAGTAGGGATCGGTGAACCAGGGTGGTTGCGCCGGCGCGGCCAGCCGCAGGTTGGGGAAGCGCTGCATCAGCGCCGCCAGCGCGGTCGCCGCGACGATCTCCTGCAGTGGCTTGCCGATGCATTCGTGGATGCCGCGGCCCAGCGCGAGGCTGGCGTCCGTCCGCCCGCGGGTGATGTCGAAGCGGTCGGCAGCGGGTCCGAATACCCGCTCGTCGTGATTCGCGGAACCGAGCATGCCCATCAGCCGCGAGCCGAAGGGAATGTCGACGCCGCCGAAGCGGATGTCCGATCCGGCATAGCGATCGATCACCGCCAGCGGCGTGTCGAAGCGCCGCATCTCGTGGAGGGCATCGGGCAGCCGCTCCGGCTCGCGCTGCAGGCGCTGCCACTGGCTGGCGCCGTCCAGCAGCAGGTTGCGGATGCCGGTCGCGAGCAGGAATTCGGTGGACATGTAGCCGCCAAGCACGAACTGGAGCAGTGTCATCGCGGATTCGCTCGCCTTCAACCGGGCGCCGGGCACCGGCGACGTTTGCGTGGCGACCTCGTACAGCAGGGTGTCGCGCCGGCCGAGCAGCAGCGCGTGCGGCAGCATCCGCAGCAGCAGCCACGTGAGGCGCGTTCCCGCCTTGCGCTGGTACAGGTGCTGGAGCGAATCGAGCGTCCGATCGGAGAGCATCAGCAGCTCGCGCGCCAGCCTGTCGACCTCCGCTTGCCTCGCCTCGGGTATCCCGGCAATCTCGAAGAACACCTCGCGCGGCACCCGGCGCGCGAACTGCTCCACCAGGTCGAAGCTGTCGCCGGCGATGTCGCGCAGGGCACGGTCGACGACGCGGCGCGTGATCGGTTGCGCGTGGGCGATCGCGGTCCGGAAGGCCGGTTCCAGGATGCGGCGAACCTGGGTGTGCCGCGGCGGATCCATGGTGAAGATGCCGCGCGGCAGCAGGCTGGCCGGGGATTGCTTCAGGAACCGGACGTTGTCCGCGCACAGCTGCGCGACCAGGTCGTGGCGGAAGACCCAGAAGGCGTCATGCCGCGACACGTAATGCACCGGCGCGCGCTGCCGGAAGCGGGCGTAGGTCGGATAGGGGTCCATCAGGAAGGCGCGGTCGGTGGGATCGAAGCCGCCGAGGTCAAAGCCTGCCGCGTCGGGGAAGGCGCCGTCGGGCGGCGCGGTGCCGGGCGCGGCGTCATCCGGTGCCGCGTCATCCGATGCGGCGTTGTCCGGTGCGGCGTTGGGCGGTGCGGCGTTGGGCGGCGGCGCATCCCGCAGGCCGTGATCCGCCAGGCCGGCCATCGGGCAGCCGGCGGCTTGCGCCATCGTGCCCGGGTCGGGATGCGGATTCGACGATGCAAAGCGCGCGGGCTGCCGCCGCATCCCGAACACGTCTTCCCGCAGGCGTTGCACGATGGTTGCCGCCGCCTGCACCTGCGCCTCGTCGCGCCACGACCTGGGCTCCTCGCCTCGAGTATCCCGGTGACCGCCCGCCTGGGCGACCGCCGGGGCGAGCAGCGCCGGCGTGTCGAGGGAGCGGAGTGCCCGCAGGCCGGGCACGAAGAGATAGAGGCTGCCGCGGGTGGTCGTCAGGCGCGGCACCTTCAGGATTGCCGCCTCCCCATCCTTGCCCATGCCGGGCAGGAAGAAGCAGCCGCCCCGCGTCTGCGCCCCGCCGATCGGATCCTGGGTGCGGCGGATGCCGCTCGCGAAGATGTCGCCATTGACCCACTGCTGTTGCACGAACTCGAACTGCCGCTCGATGCTGCCGCAATAGAACAGGCCGAAGATGCCCTTCTCGGTCGCGCGTTCGTCGCCGTCCTCGCGCTCGCTGCCGCTCCCGCCGGGCCATTCGTAGGTCATGCCGCGCCTGATCAGGCGGCGGGTGTAGCGCACCCCGGCCCTGCGGCTGCTGCGCGGGTTCACCCGGCGGATGTGCGCACCGATGGGGCAGCGCAGGCCCTGCGAATCGTCCGGCGTCTGCGGATACTCTGCCGAGGCCACGTAGTCGAATTCGTTGCTCGATGTCGTCTCCGGCGGCGCCGCCTTGCGCGCCTCCTCGTCGGGGTACAGCACGAGCGGCTTGCCGTCGCGCCAGCGTCCGACCAGCTTCGCCGCCACCAGCTCGCGGCTCACCTGCAACTGGGCGGCACCATCGACCAGCAGTTGCTCGAAGGCCGCGACATGCTGCTGCAGCACGCGCACCGCGCAGAAGGTGCCGTTGGTCGCGAGCTCCGGCGCCAGCTTGCCGATCGACGGGCCGCCGAAGACGTCCCGGTAGTCCGGACCGAGCAGGAATTCGCCCGGGCTGGCCGCCGGCTGCATGTCCTTCGGGCCATCGGGGCGGTGCGCGAGCCTGGGTTGGGCGATGCCGTCGCGGAAGCCGAAGTGCTCTTTCGCATTCTTCAGCGCAGCGGCGAAGTGCTCGGAGAGCAATGCCAGGCCGGAAGCGCCGCGATCGGCAAGGGCGTTCCTGATGGCGCGGCTGTCCTCGTCCAGCTGCGAGCGGCAGCCTGCCAGCGCATGAAGCGTCAGCATGACGTGCTCCTCGCCGCCCGGCCCGCCGAAGATCCAGTTGACCGGCGCGCTGTCGCCTTCATCGCCGTTGGCGCAGGCGCGCCGCGGATGGCCGGGCCCTTCCCTGAACGCCGGCGGAAAACGGTTCAGCCATTGCGGCGGCAGCCCCAGTGCCCCGAGACCCGCGTGGGTGAAGCCGACATTGAGCATCGTCTGCCGCGCGTCGTGCCGGCATGCCGCGGTGGTGATCCGCGGTAAGCCGTTGCCGGGGCCTCTTGCCAGGCTAGCCAGCCAGGATCGCGCCCGCCGCGGGTCGACCACGGTGAGGATGAAGTGGCGCGCGAAGCGCGCGTGGTAGTTCTCGAGCAGGTTGCCCTGGACGTCGGTCAGGTCGATGTGCGCACCCGGACGGTCGATCGCAGGAGGCGGCAGCCGCGTGCGACGCCCCACGATGTCCAGCACCGTCATGTCCCGGTAGGCGCTGAAGAGCGGGTAGTAGCTTTCTTCCGGCAACGGGACCCCGAGGATGCGCACCCGGTTGTTGCGCTTGACGAAGTCCCAGAACTCATCCGGATGGTCGCTGACCGGCAGCGGCGGCGCATGCTCCACGAACCCGAGGATGGCGGTGAAGATGTCGCCGATGGCGACGGCGAAGTCCATGGCATACGGCTCCAGGTCGCCATCGAACTCGGTGATCACCAGCAAGGCCTCGCCACCGGGGGACGGCAGGAAGCGCGCGAAGTGGACGAAGTTCAACTCCCGCAGCGCCGCGTCGAGTTGGGGCTGGCGCCTGCTGATCTCCAGCAGCAGCCGCGGCATGTCGTGGGGATTCTTCAGCCGCAGGACCAGGTTCAGGCCGTGACTGACCTGGTCGCCCCCACGAAGAAGTTCCCTGATGAGATCGTCGAGGCCGAATTCATCCATCGATGCCTCTCCGGCGGCCTGCCGCGGACGTCCTGCCGTGTCGCCTCTTGGATCGGGTGGCGCGCCTGCCGTCAGGACCGCCGCTGCGACCTGCGGCGAATGCGCTGCCTCGTAGGATATGTCAGACGCTCCCTCGCGCAGGCAGGATGCCGGCTGCAGCCCGGCGGCGGCTGTTTGAAATTTGGTGTCACGAGCACCGGATCCCGCTACATCCCCGGCTTCAGATAGTTCTGCACGACGTACTCGCCGACGCTGCGGCCGAGGCTGGCGCCGGTTTCGCCGGAGGTGCGGTAATGCACGCCGTCGTAGACGCGGGCGTCCACGACTTCGGCCACGTAGGCGGAAAGCCGGTCGAAGCGGCGGGTGACGCCGGGCGCGGTCGTGCTCGTCAAGGTGAACGCCGGCACCGCATCGCCGAACAGCGCCCGCAGCGCGCCGGCGGCCGAGCCCTGGAACGTGCAGTGTGCGCAAGGGTATTCGGGATGCATGGGCGTGGTGACGAGGGGCTCCCATGCGGCATCCAGCTCGGTGGCGTCGTTGCCGTCGAGATCCGCGCAGCGGATCGCGGTCACCGGCCGCCAGAAGTTGTAGGCGTACTTGGCATCGAAGACGGCGATCCCGGCATCGGCGGTGGCCATCGAGAACAAGGCGAAGAGGCGCGCGCTGTCCAGCAGGTCGAGACCCTTGGCTTCCGCGATCTGCCGCGCCACCGGGTTGTAGGTGGCCGGGCCGGTCAGCTCCCAGAAGCGGGCGATGTCCGACTGCAGCGGCGTTCGGCCGGAACCGGTCTTCGCGCCCATCGTCTTGATCTCGTTGAAGTCCTTGGCCCACTGCGAGCTGTCGAGCGGGTAGGGCGCCGGCGGGCGGAACTGGTCGCCGCTCTTCATGGCGAACGGCCGCACGGCGCCCCAGGTGTAGCCCTGCGGCAGCGTCGTCGGCACATAGCGGCCGGCGATGGTGTAGGGGCGGTAGGTGTTGGGCGCGGCGGCGCCGTCGTTGCTGCGCTCGGCGAGCATCGCCTCGGCGGCTTGCTTGCCGAGTTCCAAACCCGCGGCCTTGGCCGCTCCCTCGGCCAGCTCGGCGAGCGACGCCTGCAGCGCCGCGTCGAGTTCCTTGTGCTGCTCCGGCAGCAGCCGGACCAGTGCATGGTGGGCCGCCGCCGCCGCGGCCGCCTGCGGCGATGCCGCTGGGTCGGCCGGCAGGCGCTTGCGATAGGGCGCGTAGCGCGGCTCTAGCGAATTGACCGCCTCGAAGATCGCCAGGTGGACGATCGCGATGTTCCGCGCCGCCATGCTGGGCGTCTGGCGCGCCGCCAATGCGGCAGCGACCGCGTCCCGGTTCCAGTCGCTGACCACGTCGGCCAGCGAGGGCCCGCTCAGGGCGAGGCAGACCGAGGCCGACGCAAAGGAAAGAATTGCCTGCTTCATCACTTGCTCCTGTGGAAGTCGGATGCGGATCGGGACGCCGGCCCTCCCGGCCTGCGCGTCCTCACGGCAATGTAGGCAGCGTGCAGCGGACGGCCAATCGCAAGCGGGCGAAAGCGGCGAACGGCGACATGGCTGCGGCTGCAGCGTGCCGGATGGACGTCAGCCGGTGCTCGGGCGCCAGTCCCTTCCCTTGAGCTCGACGATGTAGGTGCGCGTGCCCGCGCCGCCGATCACCTCGGCCGCATGCGTCTCGGCCTCCGCCCAGAAGACATGGCCGGGCGGAACCTCGGCGAAGCTCGCGCGGCCGTCGGCCGTGGTGCGCTTCAGCTTGGCGCCGGTCAGCGACACGGTCAGGTGCGCCGGGTGGAAATGCATGCCCTGGCCGCAGACGCCGAAGCCTGGCCGGCTCGTGTACTCCAGCACGCGCACCTGTTCGTTTTCCAGCACCACCCGGTACGAGCGTGGGTCGGCTACGTGCGCATCCTGGGCAAGCGCCGTCGGCGGCAGGCCGAAGGCGGCCAGCAGCGCGAGCGCCTGGCGGCGGTCCAGGGCGTGGGCATGGCCAGGTTCATCCGGTTCCATGATCGACTCCTCGTTGCTTCGCTGAGGTGGCATTGCTGCCGTCGCTCGAGGCCTGCGCTACATCTGCCGGAAGAGGTGCTGGTAGGCTTCGCTCACCGGCAGCAGCTCCGGGCGATGCTTCAGGCGCAGGTTGAGGTTGCCGCGATCGTCGCGGCCGACGCTGTCGATGGCATGCACGTTGACCAGGGTCGAGCGATGGACCTGCCAGAACATCGACGGGTCGAGCTCCTCGACGAGATCCTTGATGGTCTTCCTGATCAGCGCCTGCGCGTCGCGCGTGACCACCAGCGTGTAGCGCTGGTCGGACTTGAAGTAGAGGATCTCGTCGACCGTGAGCAGGCGCACGACGGCGCCGCGCGAGGCGTTGATCCATTGCAGGTGGCGACGCGCCGCGGCGGGCGGCTGGCGCAGCCCGTCGATCCGCTCGCGCAGGTCCGGTGCCGGTTGGCGCAGGCGCGACTTGAGGCGCTCGACCGTGGTCAGCAGCCGCGCCGCCGTCGGCGGCTTGAGCACGTAGTCGATCGCCCCCGCTTCGAAGGCCTCGACGGCATGCTGGTCGTAGGAGGTGAGGAAGACGACGTGACAGCGACCGGCAAGGTGGCAAGCCACGTCGAGGCCGCTCAGCAGCGGCATGTGGATGTCGAGGAAGGCGAGGTCGGGCCGATGGAGCTCGATGGCATTGAGCGCCGCCACGCCGTCCTCGGCGCAGGCTACCACTCGCAGCTCGGGCCACAACCGGCACATGAGCTCCGACAGCTCGGCGGCCAGCAGCGGCTCGTCCTCGGCGAAGACCGCGGTCGGCCCGGCGCGGGTGGCCGGCGCTCCCCGGTCGCGCGCGTCCCCGGCGTCAGGCGAATTCATAGGGCACCCTCACCGCCGCGACGGCGCCGCCACCGGTGGCTTCGATGGCGAGGTCGGCGAGCCTGCCGTAGACGCCGGCCAGCAGCTCACGCACCCGGACGACCACGGCGTCGCCCGGCGGATGCGGCAGGTCCAGGACCAGGAGGCAGTCGTCCGCCGCGCGCTGCGCCGACAGCCTGGCTGCGCCGCCGGATGTGCGCAGCACGTCGTCCAGCAGCGGCAGCAGCACGCCGGGTGGAAAGCGCGCATGCAGCGCCTCGTCCGAGACGTGCGCCGCGAGCGCCGGCGACCGGGAACCGGCCGCATCGAGAGCCTCGCCGGCCATGCGGCGGAGCCGGACGTAGTGCTGCGCCAGGCCGATCTCGCGCGCGATGCTCGACGACTCGGCGCGCAGTCGCGGCAGCGCGGAACGCAGGAAGCTGGCGAGCTCGTCGAGCAGGCGTTCCGCCCGGTCCGGATCGACACCGTAGGAGCGGCGCACCACGTCGAGCATCTCGAACAGCAGCTGCGGGTCGGTGCGCGCCTGCAGGGCCTGCAGGCGGGCCTGCACGATCCGCCGGTCGGCGGCGCGTTGCCCGGCCTGAGCCGCCGCCAGGCGCAGCACGGCCTGCTCGTGCCGCTGGCTGCGTTGCAGATGGGCGAAGAACAGCAGCGCCGGCGTTACCGCCAGGATGAACGAATTCAGGCGCAAGGTCTGGACGCTTTGCACCACGCCTTGCTCGATGAGGATGTCGGCCCTTCCGCTGGCCGTGGCCAGGCTCACGCAGCCCGCCACCACCATGGCAGCGGCGATCCAGATCGGAACCGCGGTCAGGCTGCCGCGCTGCGACAGCAATCGCAGGCCGCCGTAGCCGGCCAGGAGCAGCAGGCACCAGAGACCGAGGGCGAACGACAGCCACCAGAAGCCGAGGACCGCCCAGTCGGCGCTGGTCGGCTCGCGCATCACGCTCAACGAGCCGGTGAAGAACGTCAGGGTCGGCGAGAACGCCAGCAGCCCCGCCATGGCGATCGCGCCGTGGTGGCCGCGCAGCCAGCGGACGAATGCGACCGGCGCTGCGTCCCGGCTGCCGCCGGATGCCGGCAAGGCGGCCCCGCCGCCGG
>JAEZQX010000367.1 GCA_023441105.1 Pseudomonadota bacterium
CCATCGATGCCCTCGGATTCGATGTCCATGCCGGATTGTGCTCCCATGCCTGCCTTCTGTTGCCGCCACGATCCTGCAGCGGGCGCCGCGGCTTTACGAACAATTTACGCGCCGGGCGCGGCCAGCAGACGAGTCGTTTACGGCGCGGCGGGGAGAATCCGGTGATGTCTGCAAACATCGAATCGACTGCAGCCGGCGCGCAGCAGGGTGCGGTTTCCGCTGCCGTCGCGCCGGCGGTGCCCGCCTCGGTTGCCGGCCAGGCAGGTGCCACCCCGGCCGAGAGCCATCCTGCCGGCAGCGGGCTCGCGCTGGCGGCGCTGGGCGTCATCTTCGGCGACATCGGCACCAGCCCGTTGTACACGGTCCGCGAGTCCTTCTCCGCGACGACGGGGCTGCCGCTCACGCCGCAGACGTTGATGGCGGTGCTGTCGCTGATCTTCTGGGCGGTGACGATCATCGTCTGCCTGAAGTACATCGTCGTGATGCTGCGCTTCGACTATCGCGGCGAGGGCGGCATCCTGGCCCTGCTGTCGCTGGTGCTGCGCAAGGTTCGCAGTCATCGGCGGCTCTCGCTCGTCGTCTCGGCACTCGGCGTGTTCGCGGCAGCGCTGTTCTTCGGCGACGCGATGATCACGCCGGCGATCTCGGTGCTGGCCGCCGTCGAGGGCATCGCGGTCGTTGCGCCGGCTCTCGATCGCTGGATCGTCCCGATCGCGCTGGTGATCCTGGTCGCGCTGTTCTGGGTCCAGCGCCACGGCACGGCGTCGGTCGGCCGGATCTTCGGGCCGGTCATGGCATGCTGGTTCGTCGTGCTGGGCCTGCTCGGCCTGGCGAGCATCGTGCAGCATCCGCAGGTGCTGCTGGCAGTGCATCCGAAGTATGCGCTGTGGCTGTTCGTCGAGCAGACCCACCTGGCGCTGCTGGCGATGGGCACGGTCTTTCTCTGCGTCACCGGCGCCGAGGCCATGTATGTTGACCTCGGTCATTTCGGGCGCCGGCCGATCGTGCGCGCCTGGGTCGTGCTGGTCTTCCCGTGCCTGCTGCTCAACTACTTCGGCCAGGGGGCGCTGCTGATGCGCGATGCCCAGGCTGCCAGCAATCCGTTCTACCTGCTCGCTCCCGAGGCGCTGCGGATACCGTTGATCGTCCTGGCCACCGCCGCCACCATCATCGCGTCCCAGGCGGTGATTTCCGGCGCCTTCTCGGTGACCCAGCAGGCCTCCCGGCTCAACCTGCTGCCACGCCTGAAGGTGCGTCACACCTCGGAGACTGCCAAGGGCCAGGTCTACATCCCGGCGGTCAACTGGCTGCTGCTGGCCGCCGTGCTGGCCCTGGTCATCGGCTTCGGCGACTCCGGCAGCCTGGCGGCCGCCTATGGGCTGGCGGTGTCGAGCGACTTTGTCATCGGCAGCATCCTGCTGATGGTGGCCGTGGGGGCGGGCGCCGCAAGCCGTGGCGCGACGACCGCGCCGTCGAGCGAGGCGGCGGGTGCCCGCCGTCGTGGCGGGTGGCTGCGGCTGCTGCTGGTGCCGCTGGTGCTCTTCCTGGCGGTGGAGTTGTTGTTCCTGGTGGCGAACCTGCGCAAGTTCTTCGACGGCGGCTGGTTTCCGCTGCTGGTCGCTGCCGGCCTGGTGATGGTGATGTGGTCCTGGCGCAGCGGCCTGGACACCCTGCGGGTCAGGAAGGACCTGGGACCGAAGGCGCAGATCGACGGCTTGACGCTGGACCTCAGCGGCGCAACGGTCGTGCCGGGAGTGGCGGTCTTCCTGTCGTCGACCGCGCTGGGCTGCCCCAGCAGCTTCCTGCACAACCTCAAGCACAACAAGGTGGTGCACGAGCAGGTCTGCTTCCTGACGGTGGACTTCGTCGACATGCCGCGTCTCGACGACGACGAGCGCCTTGCCATCGACCGCGGCGCCAACGGTGTGTGGCGGATCATCGCCCGCTTCGGCTACCGCGAGGATCCCGATGTCCACCTGATCCTGCGCCTCGCCCGCCGGCAGGGCATGGACGTCGAGGAGGAGCAGGTGTCGTTCTTCACCAGCAAGCCGCATGTGATCGTCGCTGCCGGACATGCCGCCACTAGCCTGCACCGGCGCTTCTTCGGCTGGATGCTGCAGAACAGTCCCTCGGTGGCGAGCTACCTGGGCCTGCCGCCGAACCGGGTGATCGAGATCGGCGCCCAGGTGGTGATCTGAAACCGAATCACTCCGGGGAGCCGCGCAAGGGCTCGTTCGCGGTGAGGGCGCCGGCGGCGTACTCCGGGTGGGTGATCAACGTGGTCGCCTGCCAGAGGGCGGTCTGGCCGTTCTGGTAGGGCACGGCCAGGACCGCGGCGGCCCGCTGCTCTTCGCTGAGGGTCTTGTAGTTCAGCAGCAGCACCGCCTGCGGATGCGCCCTTGCCCAGTCGACTTCGGTGCCAGGCCAGAACTGGGCCAGGGGCTGCCGCAGCCGTCCGGCAAACTGGAAGTCACCGTGGTACTTGCCGGGATAGGCCGCGAGGATCCCGTCGGCGCGCAGCGCGGCGATCTTGCGCGCCAGCGGCCGCGCATCATAAGCGGGCGAGACGATGTCGCGTACCGGTCCGGCGTGGAGCATGGCCGTCGCCAGCACAGTCAGTGCCGCCAGGCCCTGGATGGAAAGCCGCGACCGCAACAGGGGGACGAAGCCGAGCACCAGCGCGACAAGCGCCAGACCCCAGGCGGGCGATAGCGCTGCAACCCAGGAGGGCAGGCCCGAGGCGGTCGGCGTTGGATGCAGTGGCGAGAGGGCCGCCAGCATCGGCGCGATGGCGATCGCCAGGCCGAGGCCGATCCACGGCAGCAGGACCAGCGCCAGCGCCCCCCGGCTGCCGGGCCGCGGCGACGCGCGCGACAAGGCGCGCGAGGCCAGCAGCGCGAACGCCGGCAGCAGCGGAAGCAGGTAGTGGG
>JAEZQX010000371.1 GCA_023441105.1 Pseudomonadota bacterium
CGCCGGCGTGGGCGCCTGGCTGCTGGTGCGCGCCTTCGCCAGCGGATGCGCCGCCATGACCGGCATCGAGGCCGTCAGCAACGGCATGGGCGCATTCCGCGCTCCGGCGGTGCGCAATGGTCGCGGCACCCTGGCCATCATCGTGCTGACCCTCGGCGTGCTGCTCGTCGGCACGATCCACCTCGCGCAAGCCTATGGCATCGGCGCCATGGACCAGACGCAGGCCGGCTATCGAAGCGTGCTGTCGCAGCTGGCAGGCGTCGTGCTCGGCGACGGCCCGTTCTACTTCATCGCCCTGGCCGCCCTGCTGGCCGTGCTGGCGCTGTCGGCCAACACCAGCTTCGTGGCGTTCCCGTTGCTGTGCCGGATGGTTGCCGCGGCGGCTTCCTGCCGCGGCCTTTCGCCAATGCAGGCCGCCGGCTGGTGTTTTCCGTCGGCATCCTCTACCTCACCCTCGCCGCCGGGCTCCTGCTGCTGGTGTTCGGCGGCATCACGGACCGGCTGATCCCGCTGTTCGCGATCGGCACCTTCCTCACCTTCACCCTGTCCCAGGCCGGCATGGTGCGCCACTGGCGGCGCGAACGTCGCAAAGGGGGCGCGCGCCATGCCGTCGCCCTCTGGACGAATGCAGTGGGTGCCGGCGTTTCGGCGCTCGTGGTGCTAGTGATGGTCGTCGCCAAGTTCGTCGACGGCGCGTGGATCGCCGTGCTGGCGATTCCGTCGGTGATCGTGCTGCTGAAGGTGGTGCGCGCCTACTATGATGCGCTTGATGCCCGCATGCGCGAGCAGGGACCCCTCGACATGACCGGCGTGCGCACGCCCTTCGTGCTGGTGGTGATGGAGGACTGGAACCGCCTCACCGACAAGGCCATCGGCTTCGCGCTCGGCCTGTCCGCCGACATCATGGCGGTGCACCTGGCGCACCTTTCCGGGCCCGATGGCGGCGAGCGCCACGTGGCGCTGCTGCGCCAGTGGGAGCGCGACGTGGCATGCCCCGCGCGCGACCGGTTTCGACGCCCCCCGCTGCGCATCCTCGACGCGCCTTACCGCACCCTGCACGAGCCGCTGCTGAAGCTGGTCGGCGAAATGTCCGCGGCCCGTCCCGGGCAGCGCATCGCGGTGCTCATTCCCGAGCTGGTCAAGCAGCACTGGTACCAGCACGTGCTGCACGGGCGGCGTGCCCGGCGACTGCGCGCCAGGCTGCTGCAGCATGGCGGGTCGCAGCTGATCGTGGTCAGCGTGCCGTGGCACCTCGAACGACCGCCGGGGTCGATGGGGGATTCCGCCACGTCGGTTGGTGCGGAGCAGCCGGATGAGCCGCCTGGCCAGCAGCACGACGCCCCACGAAGGGGGCGTCGGTGGCAACTGGCGGAGAGAGAGGGATTGGATTTGAATCGTGCTGCAGGGCCCCTCTCGCGGGTCGGCAGACCGGCTCCTGTGTCCTGTCGTGTGTCCCGAGTCTACCAGAGCGTAGGGCACCCGAGGATTGCCGCCCCAGGGGGCTCTCAGTGTGTGCGACTGGCTTGCAGCTTGATAGCACGCTCGCGACAAGCGAGCATGCATCCATCACCAGAGCCCCTTCCCCCGTGACCAAAAATCTTGCCGACCAAGCCGCCGCCGAGCTGCGCGTGCTCGCCGCCAACAAGCAGTTCCGCACCATCATGGCTGACCCACCATGGCAGTTTCAGAACCGAACGGGGAAGATCGCACCGGAGCACAAGCGCCTTAGCCGTTACGGGACCATGACCATCAGCGACATCGCGGGGCTCCCGGTGGAGGAGACTGCCGCTCCGACGGCGCATCTCTACTTGTGGGTGCCGAACGCCCTCTTGCCGGATGGCCTGGCAGTCATGAAGGCGTGGGGCTTCACGTACAAGTCGAACCTCGTCTGGCACAAGATCCGCAAGGATGGCGGACCCGACGGCCGGGGGGTCGGGTTCTACTTCCGCAACGTCACAGAGTTGATTTTGTTCGGAGTGCGGGGTCGCGACGCGCGCACGCTCCCCCCGGGCCGGAGCCAAGTCAATTTCATGGCGAGCAGGAAGCGCGAGCACTCGCGCAAGCCGGACGAGCAGTACGACATCATCGAAAAATGCAGTCCAGGCCCTCGGCTCGAGCTGTTCGCCCGGGGCCCCCGAAAAGGCTGGACCGTGTGGGGGAACCAATCGACGGACTACACGCCGACGTGGAAGACCTACGCGAACCACTCGCAAGCTCAGAGAGTCGCTGCGCCACGCCCGCGAGGGAGACGAGAGAAAGTGGGCGAAAGCTGACCCGCCAAGAACGGTCAGTCTTCGAGCAGCGACCTCCTGATCCCGAATACCAGCAGCGGGCATCCACCTCCTCCCCCGCCTTCGATTCTGGGCAGCAGCTTGGACATGTGGGTGGTGCTGTTTCCGTACGACTTCCCTCGACCTAGCTCATCGAACAGGCTCTGCAGCTCGTCGCACCTGGTGATGATGATCCCTACGCTGATTGCTCGGAGCTCGAACAGCAGGCGGAAGTTGTTGAGGTCCCGGTCATAGAACGGGTCCTTGTTGTTCCATTCGATCTCGAGGGCGATTCGGTTCTTGAAGCAGTCGACCTTGTGAGTCGGGGAATCCATCTCATGGTCGTCGACCTTGATCCTGGTCGCGAACTTCTTTTCCTGCCAGCCCCTCGCCTCAAGCGAACCGTCGATGCGGCTGGCCAGGTTCGATTTCCTGCCCCCCGGAGTCGAGACGTCCGCTCGGCGCAAGCGGAAGCCTTGAAGAACGTCGACCAAGTCCCCCCACTCCGCCGGAAACTCAGCCTTGAGGATCGCCGAAGCGTGCCGCCACTCATGCACCTCGTAGTTGGTTCGAATAAACGGCGGTAGGTCACTGATCGGCATCGGAGGACTCTTTCGAGGGTAGGCCACCGCTGCGACTCGCCTGAAGCGGATCCCCTGGTGCCTTCGTCGCGCCACCTGGGACGTGCTCAAGCCCAAGTGGCCCCATGACCTCCGCTGTGGTCATGAAATCCGGCTCGCCCTCGGGCCAGTCGTACTCGACAACCACCCACTCGTCGTTGTTCTGGTCCGTCTCAAGCACTCTGACATTGGACGCAGGGGTGATCTGGGCCATCCCAGCGTAGACGACCTCCGAAATCCTCATTGTCAGTGGTCGGATCTTCCTGAATCGGCTGACACACTTCACGGGATGCTCCGGCGGGAGGACTCGCTGGGAGCATACCTGATCTGCTGAGGCACGACCGGGACTGCTAAGCCTGCGCATGCCAACCGGAGGCATTCTCCGATGAGCAGGGTCTAGCGCGGTGGGCGGTCCAGCATCCCCCCCGAGACTTTCACCCGTCTCACTGGTCCGCGAGCGTTCACGACAGCCTCTGACGAGCGACCGAGCGGTCACTCCGCACCGTCACACGTGTCATCACCTTCGGTGCAACTAGCGAGTGAACGGACGATTAGTTCCGTCGTTTCAGCTTCGAGCGACTTTGTGTACTGGACTTTGACCCAGCCCGTGACGGACGCGCCGTCGCCGAGAGGGTCAACATACCGGACGCGGGCCCAACCGTGCTTCTTCCCTTCCACGTACAACAACTGACCATGCTCAACAGTCGCAACGATTCGCTGTGTAGTGTGCGGCCCTAGGCGGAGATGAAGTCTCGTCGCTGTCACCACGACGATCAGCCGGGGTGCGTGTGCTTGGGTTTTGCGAGGACCGTGAGCTACGGTCGGCGCGGGTGGCTTGCGTGCGCGATACCAATCATCGTACACGGGGGCGGCCCAGATTCCGGCAACCAGAAATATGATGTTCATGAGGACCTGCAACAGGAACCGAGGCAGCGGTTTGCCCCCCAGCCGTCCCTCCCTTGCCGCCTTGTCGATGGCGCTCGCCACCGCCTCATCCACGACTTGGCGAAGATCGGCCAAGTCATCCGTCCTGAAGGCTTCCTCAATGTCGGAGAAGGACCGTACGCGAGCGGAATCGGGGAGCCCCTGCTGCACACGGTGGCGCGCGTCGAACGCCGCAATCTGAATCGCTCCAAGGTCGATGTCCTCGAAGAAGCTCTTCAGCTGCTGGGCATATGGGGCAGGTAGGGTCCATCCCAGGCGATCGCTAATGCGCTGCGCTATGTCAGCCCCATGTGGGCTGCTGAATTCGTCGATCTTGAGCGCGTCGGGCGGGTTGAAGAGAGCTTCAAGATCGCGGCCTACATGGAAAGCCTTGTCGACGCCCCATGCTCCGGATGGGAGCGGCTGCTTCGGCAGTGAGGCACCAAGGCTGTCAATCACGTCATGACCCACCGCAGACATCGCGGACGCGACGTTCGGAAAAGCCACCGGGTCATAGGCTAGCAACCGATTGCCCCGCAGCCAGTTTGAGTTCAGCAGCGCCAGTGCTTCCCTGTGACCAGCCATCCGGTCATAGCTCGTGGACCGGTCTGGTAGTGCCGCGAGATGGTTCAGAGGGAGGGGCACCATCTCCGTCAGGTCGGGCATCTTGGCGAAGGCGGAGAGGTTTGAGATGTCGGGCCCCTTGCACAGCTTGGCCAGGCGCGCATACCCGAACGGGTCCGCCGGATCGAAGGGAGATTTGCTCATGGGGACGCTCGCCTCGAGACCTGCTCGGGTGCGAATTCTACGGCTTCGAAACAAACTTGGTCCCTAGCTGCACTCCTCCCGAGCATCGCTCACCGCAGGGTTTATCATTTCTAAATGTTCCTTTAGAATTGACATATCCCACCCGCGGAGCTCCCGCATGAAGCAGTCCTGCATTGCGTACTACCGCGTCTCCACTGCCGAGCAGGGTCGGTCGGGCCTCGGCTTGGAGGCGCAGCGAGAGGCCGTCAATCGCTACGTGTCGGGCACAGGCTGCGAGCTGGTCGGGGAGTACGAGGACGTGGAGTCGGGACGACGAGATGACCGGCCAGCGCTGAACAAGGCCATCGCGCACGCAAAGCGCTGCAAGGGGCTGCTGATCATCGCAAAGCTTGATCGTCTCAGCCGTAAGCTGTCGTTCGTCACGAGCTTGATGGAAGCCGGCGTGAAGTTCGTGGCCGTCGACAACCCCTCCGCGAACGAACTGACCATCCACATCCTGGCCGCTGTCGCCCAAGCGGAGCGGAAGGCGATCTCGGAACGGACGCGCGTTGCGTTGGCCGCGGCGCGATCTCGGGGCACGCGGTTAGGGAACCCGAAGCTCGCCCTTGCCCGTCCACTGGCCGCCAGAGCCGTCGCTGCGCGAACGGCGACCTTCGCAGCGAACACCCTGCCCCTGATTCGGCAGCTGCAGGCGTCGGGCTGCACGTCCCTGCAGAGCATCGCTGCGGCGCTGAACGCGCGCGGTGTGTCAACGGCTCGTAGAGGTCGCTGGACACCGACCGCCGTCCGGCGTGTGCTCCTGCATTCTGCTCAGCCGTGACCCGGGTTGGGGAGACTGGAAGCACACCCGGGCCATGAGCGCGGACGAGAGATGTTCTGCAAAATAACCCCCCGGGTCGCTATACCTGAGGAACCTCGCCAATGACGGCGTCTTCCGCAGGACCTCGCATGCCCAGCACTTCCCCATCATCAGCAGCACCTGTCACCCCACCGCCAGACCTCGATGAGCGACGCCGGACCCTCGTCAGCGTGCTCTGGACCGATTCAACGCACAAAAAGTTTGTCGGCGGTCCAGGACGCAACCCGAGCAGGGCCACGGTCGAACTCAAGTTCATCAAGGACTTAGCTGCCCGGATGCTCAGCGCTTCCCTGGGCCATCCTTCAGTGTCTTATTACCCTGATGGTTCTAGGACTTTGGCCTTGGCAAAGAACCCAGGTCCAACCGTTCACCGAACCCTCTGCGACCCTGCCAGGGAGATCATCCTCGCCAAGCGACGGCGCAAGACGGCCTTGCCATGGCGCAGCCTGTCCTTGGAAGCCAAGTGCCTGGTTGCGCTGATCGCTGCCTACGATCGCGGTGGGGCACTGGCCTTCAGCCTGAATCTGGGGACGGACCTGCTCGCCCGCTTGACACCTGGGACGATCAACACCCGTAACGTCATCCGCAACCGAATCGCCGCTCGTCTGCGGGCCGCGCTTGGTTCCACGGTGCCCTTCATCATGGCCATGGAGGTCACACCGGAAGGTCGATTGCATGTCCACGGCGTGGTCCTTCCCCCGTACGCTGAAACGGAACGGGTGCGCGCCGCTCTGATGGTCGCGGGTAGCAAGTGGACTGCCGCCCGTCCAGATCACCAGCTCGACCTTCGGCCTCTCTATGAACCCGTCGGCTGGTCCGAGTACATGTTCAAGGACATCGAGTGCCGGGCTCCCGGAGAGCAAGGCACCTGGTTCAGCATGTCCCGGGACATGACGCGCATCGCCAAGGGTTTCTACGAGAGCTTGCGAAACTGGTGCGCGATGAGCTTGCCGGACCTTCGGGTCGGTCACAGCGTGAACTTCTTCGTGACCGCGACCGGCTTGGAGGGCGAGCTGCGTCGACGGCAATCGCCATTGTCGCCGGACCTACTCGATGCGAGACCAGATCCTCGCGGCCTCGCGTCCAGAACCTCGCCGGCAGCTCCGGATCTCTACCCCGGTGCCATCAACGACGCCCTTCTCCTTCAGGATTCTGTAGCCCCGGATCAAGGCCACCTCGTCAGGGAGGATCGGCACGTCCGGCAGCATCTCTGTCAGGATCGCGAAGAGCTCCGGCTCGTACGTCTCCAAGCACAGCCACATCAGCTCCCGGCGTTGGACGCCCAGGATGTCCGCTAGCTTGGGGATCCGTGCGAGCGGGATCTTGGACTTGCCCCGCGCAATCATGGAGATGAAGTTGGAATGGCGCAGACCCGCCGCCTTTGCGATCTCAGCCTGGGTGTAGCCCGATGTTTCGATCCGAAACCGGATGAAGGTGGCGAGGTCCATCTTTCCTTTGGTCATGTTCTCCCTCCTGTGTAAGCGTTCGCAGTCATGCAATCAATGTATTGACGGCAATGACTATCACCGGGAGAAAGAGCAGGTCTGGCACGTGTATCAGCAGGTCACGGCAGCTCGCTACATTGAGTCGGGGGACGTGCAATGCGAACCCGCTTCAGAACGCACAGGAAGCGCTGTACGCGTCATCTGTGGGGAGAGCCAAGGGGATGTAGCGCTCGCATGCTCCACGCTCGCACAGCGCGCGTGAGAGCGCCTGACGCGATGTAGCTGTCCCGGTCCTGGGGATACTCGCCCATGCGTTTGATTGGATACTCGGCAGACACGCCGGCAGCATCCTTGGAGTCACGCAGAACCAAGCTGTTCGATTGTCCCGCAGCGCTCGGCGCCATGAAACATGACCTGCTATTGATCCCGCTGCGTGGCTTCCCAGTGCTCTCGTTCCGCTGGGACGAAGACGCCGGCACATTCGAAGGCCGCGATGCCAAATGGGCGCGCGAGTTCGTCGCAAGCGCGCAAGCTTCAGGCAGCGTCCCGATCCACCCGATCCCGTCCCCGCACGATTTCCCCAGAGCCGATGCGGTCACTGTCGGACCTTGCGGCCATCTTCGTTCCGTACTACGTCCTGCCCCGCATCTTGGATGAAGCAATGCCCGCAGCGCCCGAGCATGACCCGGACGAGCAGCTACCTGAAGTCCCTTGGGACTACTGATACCGGCGCGCAGTCGAGCCGGTGCAGGCCCTAGACCCCTTCTCGATTGCTCCTCGTGGGAGCGCCATGGCATGACCACGCGGGCAACGCCTGCGGGCGCGCTCGGGCTCTCTGTCCATGTGCGCAACTTGATCACGAGCGTCATGTCTGACGGCCCGATGTGCGCTGCTGGCGCACGACGACCTCAAGCACGGGTGGCGGCATGTGGAACAGCCCGCAGTGAGAGCTCAAGCAGTCAGCCGTGAAATCGTCAACACGAACCTCCTGCGGGAGGACATGCATGCGGCCTGCGCCAAGCACGATCAGGCGGTCGTCACCGGTGTAAGAGAAAACCGGGGTTCCACGGCCACGGCCTCCTCACAGTCTAAGCGGTGCAGACGCCACGGCGGCCGGCTGACCAACGTCAAGCGCGCAGGTAGATGTAAGTCTTCCCGAGCAAGCAACTTGACGTTTCAGCCGTGCGACGTGTTTCACTGTAAAAACATGAACTTAGGTCGCGCAAACGTCATTGAAACCTCAAGAAAATCTCGCGGATTTCGATGATGCGGAGTCCTAGAAAAAATCTCCGATCAGCCATCAGGGTGCCGCCGAAGTTCACCATCTCCGAGCCGTCCTTATAGAGGCGGCTGCAGCAGGTTTGTCCATGGAACGTGTCGAAGCGATCCACCCGGCTTACGAGTTGCGGGTCAGGGCTTCCGTGAATCCCCTGAGAAGCGGCCGAGCCAGCGCCGCAGACGACGACCCCTTCAACAATCCCGCTGGTAGGCCGAACTCGCCCTTCGCACGCCGCACGATCTCGATCGCGGCGACCATCTCCCTCAGCAGCGTGAACAGCGACCACTGCTTTGCGTTCGGCCATGAAGCGATCTCCGCAGGAGTGACCTGGTCGGCGAGCTCTATGAACGTGACCACCCAAGCATCGTCGTCGGACGTGTTGCTCGCGAAGGCCTCCGCGCCGGCAAAGGCGCGGCGCATGAACGCCATGATGACGTCTTGCATCTCCGCGCTGGTGGACCGGTCCGTTGACACCATCGTGCCCGCCATGCAGAACGAAGAAGCCAACACAAGCCAGCCGCCTTCGACCTGCAGCCGAGCTGGCCCGCTCCGGAACTACATTGCACCGGGACGACCTCGACCTGCGACGTCGAGCCGGCATGCCTGCTGACATGCGGGGCCGGGGAGGCCCCGCACCATTGGATCAGAAACGTCCGTGAGCTTGGCTCTAGAGACTGTCCCTGAAGGAAAGATACCAAAGCGCCTCCGCCCGGCACGCCTCGCGCGAGGTGGTGCCGCACCAGCCGCAGAGCCAGGGCAGGCCGTCACGGAAGATGGTCCAGTAATACAGGCCGTCCTGCCTCAGCTCCGTGACGAATTCTCCAGCCTCTGCAAGCGGTTCAAGCTCTTGTGTTGCTGTCATATGGATCTCCAAGTCATGCCGAATGGTCGCACTCGCCGTCACGACGAGTGCGGGTTGGCACGGCATGCAAGGAAGATTTGCGAGCCTTCTTGTTGACTCCCGGAAATGCCGGGGTCACTATCAGCCTCGCAAGGGCGCACAATCCTTGCATGAAGTGCTTGCCTGTGGTAGGCGCTTCGCTTCCCGGATGAGGGGTGGAGCCCGTCGCTAGCGGACTTCACCCCTCTCCTCTCTAGCAACCCAACATCTAGTAGTTGCTAGAGGACGATGGCACGACATCAAGTGCCATGCGTCCGTTCAGCATACAGGCGAGTTGAAAGTACGCCGCGGGCCGGGTGATGTAAAGCGCCCGCCGCGCAGACGGCGCACGGTGTTGCCGCGTTCCGTCCAATCGCCGACGTGCGCCTCCTCAGACAGCAGTGTGCCACGGTCTTCTGGATGTCAGGGATGGCGACCGCCGCCTTGGCTATTCTGCGGAATGGGAAAGGGCACTGGGCGCGGCTGCTTGTAGAGACGCAACCTGATGCCAATCTCACGCGGTCAGGCGGGTGACTGTGCCGTGACCAAGCCACGGCCCTGCTGCGAACCACGGTCTTGCGGAATCCAGTCCAGGCTGCGTTGGACTCGATCAGAACCCGGGGAACCAATGTAGTCAGTTGATCGGCATGTCGCCCGGGCCCCTATCCAGGTCATTGGCGCACCGCTCCTGGTTGTCTCGGCCGGCCCAAGCTCACGCAGCAAGGGCGGCCCCAGCACCAGTTGCGCAGTTTTCCTACGTGACAATGGGAACACTTGCCACAGCCAGGACACGACGCCATCCGCGAAGCTGCGCCTCGACCCGCCGAGTCGGCGACTCGCGCCCGAGCAGGATCTCGGGACGCCGGCCGGGATGCCAAGCGACGGAGCGGGTCGCCCTCCCCTCTCGAGACCGTAGCGATCAAGGCCAAGAGAGCCGCGACCGACGTTCTGGCCGCCGTGCAGGTCCTGCAACACGCCCGCGAGGCATGCGCGAACCTCAAGCCCCGTTGTCACCCCATGACGCCCGAGGAACTCGCCCAACGAGCCAAGATGATCGACACGATCATCCGCACCCGCAGGCTGCTGCAGGCACTGCGAGGCAGAGCGGACGACCTTGGAACCGCCCTGGAGCGATTCAAGGCACGGCGCGACGCCATGCGCGCCTAGCATGCGTCGGCTCGCGGGATTCGAGCGGGAACCCACGCGTCGACTGCGCAGAAGCACTGCCTGAATGCGATTTCACTCGTGATTGTTGGATCCGGGCACGGCTGAGTTAAATCGAAGCTGGACGGATCGAGGGTCAGGCATCGAAGCCCCACGAGGGCGCTTTCAGCGCGCGCTCAGTGCGCGCGCAGGGACGAGGAGCTGGGGTAGCGGCTGGAGGGAACGCGCGTGCGGCAGGCTGCGAGAGGATGCGCCTCGTTGAACCCTGCCGTTCGCATCGGCGCCGATGAGGTGGCGGCCACATCTCACGAGACGGAACGCCAGGTCCGCATCGTGTCGGGCATGGCTCGCAAGCTCCGTCCGCGTGATGTCACGCGCCCTCCTCCGTTCCGGCTGATCCCGGCGAGCGTATGCGATGGCTGCGGCCGGTTTGGGTGCGGCCTTCATGCAGCCGCGTCGATCGACACGCCCGGCGTGGCGTGCGATTGCGGTGGTCATCAGCGGCACAGCCAACTGTGGACCTTCTGGTGGTGTCCGCTCTGTCGCGGCCCTGGCTGCGACGCCTGTCGGTGGAAGGGGCTGGTCGCCACTCCCCGGGATTAGTGCCGCGCCTCGGCGATCCGATGTAGATCAGGCCTGATCGGTGGATCAAGCGATGTGGTCTTGAGCGGCTCGTTTTTTCGGCGCACCGAGGACGGCAGCAATGCCTTCAAGGTCGAGGTTGAAGTCAAGCGCAGGATGGATGGCACCAGCCAGCTCTTTGGGGGTATATCGTCGACTGTACGTGCCGTGGTGCTCGTCGTCCAAGTCGTGCCCCACGTATTGCGCGCGGAACTCCGACGCCACCCCGCCATCCTGCATCGCTTGGATTGCAGTTTTTCGCAGCGAGTGGAACCCGAGCTTGCGGGTGCCGGCGGGTTTGATCTCGAGGCGTTTCAGGTGCCGTGAGAACGCGCTGGAGAACGCGTTGCCTTGGCCGTTCACGCTGCCTTGCATCAGCTTGGGGAAGAACCGATCCTGACCCGATGCGACCAGATGGGAAACGCGCCCCATGATGCCGAGTTGGATCAGGTGCGGGTGCAGGGGCACCGTCCTCATGGATGCGGCTGTCTTGAGCGACTGACCTTCCCCCTCATCCGTGATCGTTACGCAGGCCACACCATCGACTTGAACGAAGTCGGTGAGGTGTAGCTGGCCGATCTCATTCACGCGCGCCCCGGTGAAGAGGCCGATCAAAGCGGCCCAGCGCGCCCCCTCTGATAGCCGGACCAGCTCCGCGGGGGCATAGGCGCACGCGATGTCGTTCCGGCTGAGCGGCTGAAAGCCATACGCTTTTCGCTGCTGCTTCTCGCGCTTGCCGAACTTGACTTGCCCCCGAGCCGGGTTGTCGCCCTGTGGGTAGTGTCCGGCCCCGATTGCCCAGTCGAAGAATCCCTTCAGGTAAGAAGCCTTGTTGGCCAAGGTGGGCGTGGCGCAGCCGTTGTTACGCAAGCTCGCCATCCACTCGCTGATGTCCGTCCGCGTGATGTCCGAGAGCGGCCGCTTGCCGCGCCATCGGGCAAACCCATCGACCGCAGTTCGCTTGATCCTGAGCGTCTTCGGCTTCGTCACGCCTTCAAGTGTAAGCACCCACTTCCGAGCGGCCTCCGCGAGGTCTATGCCGGAAACGCTTGCGTTTCCGCGATCGTGCGACGACTGCGCGGGTCCTGTATTCGCGGGCGCAGCGACGGCAAGGCGCATCATTTCCAGCGCGCGCGCGTGGTCCTCTTCCCCTTGAGCCGAGATCACCAGGCCGTCGGGCAACCGTATGTGGTAGTCGAAGGACGCGGTTGCCTCGTCCCCCCGGGTCTTACGAGCCACGGGGCTGCCACGCATTGTGGAAAACACGACATCCAGCTGGAGCGAGGCCACGAGCGCGCGTACTTGAGCGAGGCTGAGGACGCGCGTCCTCAGGGAGACCTTGAAAAACGGTCGCCCGAACTGGGCCAGAAGGTCGACGGGAACGCGGCGCCGGAAGTGCCATATACCGGACGGGGCGCGGTGCAGGTGGTGCGGGATCTTCATCGGGGGGTGTCCCGATCTGTGTCCCGACCTCGATTTCTCCGTCGAGCGAAAAGCTCTTATAAATCAGCATTTTGCAAAATATGGCGGAGAGAGAGGGATTCGAACCCTCGATAGAGTTTTTGACCCTATACTCCCTTAGCAGGGGAGCCCCTTCGGCCTCTCGGGCATCTCTCCGGATCGATCGTCTGCCGCGCGCCACTGGCCAGCGGCGTCACGCGGGTCGCGCAGGATAGCGGCTGCCGGCACGGGGGTAAAGGCTCAGCCGCCCTCGCCGGGCACCTCCGGCAGTTCCGCTTCCGGTGCCTGTTCCTTGCGGATGCGCTGGTAGATTTCTTCGCGGTGCACCGCCACGTCCTTCGGCGCATTGATGCCGATGCGGACCTGGTTTCCCTTGACGCCGAGGACGGTCACCGTCACCTCGTCTCCGATCATCAGCGTCTCGCCGACCCGGCGAGTCAAAATGAGCATGTGAAGCTCCTTCGAAATGTCCGCCCAATAGGCCCGCTGCGCGTGGGTTCGCGCGGCCGGGCCAGGGGACCAGGAAGCAGCCTCCCTCGCTGGTTCTTCCCCCTCCGGCGCCTGGCTCGCCGCCTTCGTTGGATGCGTTCTCGTTGACCCCCGATCAGGGAGGCCGACGCGCGATGCCTGACTGCGCCGATACTAACCAAGCGCCCGGGCACGCGCAACGAAACCGCCGCCCTGCAGGACGGGATTCGGGTGGCGTTTACACTGGCTTTGCAGCGATCCACGCCGGCAGTGCGGCGAGCGCATCGTCCAGCGCGGGCGAATCGATTCCGCCGCCTTGCGCCATGTCGGCACGGCCACCACCCTTGCCGCCGATGAGCGCCGCCACGTGGCCGACGACGTCGCCGGCCCGCAGCCGCGCCAGCGCCGTGCCATGCACGCCGCCGACCAGGGCGACCTTGCCTTCGCTGGCCGACGCCAGCAGCACGACGCAATCGCCGAGCTGCTGCTTGAGCCCGTCCACCGCCTCGCGCAGGGCCTTCGCATCGAGGCCATCCACGCGCGCGGCAAGCACGCGCATCCCGCCCACCGCGACGGCCGCCGCGGCGAGGTCGCGCGTGGCCGATCCCGCTGCGCGCGCCTTCAGTGCGTCGCGTTCGCGCTCGAGCTTCTTCTGCCGTTCCAGCAGCTGGCGGACCTTCTCGACCACCTCCGGCCCATGGCTCGCCAGCAGCGCGCCGAGCTCGGCCAGGCGCGCCTCCTCTTCGGCCACGAACGCCATGGCGCCGGCACCCGTGACCGCTTCGATGCGCCGCACGCCCGCGGCGACGCCGCCTTCGGAGGCGATCTTGAACAGGCCGATGTCGCCGGTACGCGCGACGTGCGTGCCACCGCAGAGCTCGGTCGAGAAGTCGCCCATGCGCAGCACGCGAACCTCGTCGCCGTACTTCTCGCCGAACAGTGCCAGCGCGCCGAACTCGATCGCGTCCGGGTACGCCATCTCGTGGATTTCCGCGGCCGCGTTGCGGCGGATCTCGGCATTGACGAGGTCTTCGATGCGGCGCAGTTCGGCCGCGGCGAGCGGCTGCCCGTGCGAAAAGTCGAAGCGCAGGCGCTCGGGTGCCACCAGCGAACCCTTCTGCTGCACGTGCGTGCCGAGCACCTGGCGCAGCGCCGCATGCAGCAGGTGGGTCGCCGAATGGTTCAGCATCGTCGCCTGGCGGCGGGCGGCATCGACGCGTGCCGACACCACCGCTCCCACCTGCAGCACGCCCTCGCTGACCTGCCCCGCATGGGCGTGGAACACGCCACCCAGCTTCACCGTGTCGCGGACCTCGAAAGCCACGCCTTCGGCGGCGAGGGTGCCGGTGTCCCCCACCTGCCCGCCGGATTCGGCGTAGAACGGCGTCTGATCGAGGATCACCAGGGCGTCGGCTCCGGGCTGCAGCGAATCCACCGCGCGCCCGCCCGCCACGATCGCCAGCACGCGCGCGCCGTCGAGGGACATCGCGTCGTAGCCGGTGAAGCGCGTCGGCGGCAGCGCACTGGCGATTTCCGCCGGCAGGCTGGCCTTGCCGTCGAACTGGCTCGCTGCGCGGGCGCGCTCGCGCTGTTCGTCCATTGCCGCCTCGAAACCGGCGGTATCGACCGACCAGCCACGCTCGCGCGCGATGTCCGCGGTGAGATCCACCGGGAAGCCGTAGGTGTCGTAGAGCGTGAACGCGATGCGGCCGGGCACGACGCGCCTCTCCGCGCCGGCGTCGCCGGCGACATCGGCCAGGGCGGAATCCAGCAGCTTCATGCCGGTCTCGAGTGTTTCGGAGAAGCGCTGTTCTTCCTGCAGCAGCACCGATTCGACCCGCGCCTGCGCGGCGGCGAGTTCGGGATAGGCATCGCCCATCACCTCCACCAGCGCCGGCACCATGGCATGGAAGAACGGCTGCTTCTGGCCCAGCATCCAGCCATGGCGCAGGGCGCGGCGGATGATCCGGCGCAGCACGTAGCCGCGCCCCTCGTTGGAGGGCGTGACGCCATCGACGATGAGGAAGCTGCAGGCACGGATGTGATCGGCGATGACTCGCAGCGAGTTGCTGGAAAGGTCGCGGGTGCCGGTCAGGCGCGCCGCCGCGCCGATCAGGCGCTGGAACAGGTCGATCCCGTAGTTGGAATGCACGTGCTGCAGCACGGCGGCGAGGCGCTCGAGGCCCATGCCGGTGTCGACGCAGGGAGCCGGCAGCGGCGCGAGGCTGCCGTCGGCCGCGCGGTCGAACTGCATGAAGACGAGGTTCCAGATCTCGATGAAGCGGTCGCCGTCCTCCTCCGCCGATCCGGGCGGACCGCCCGGCACGTCCGCGCCGTGGTCATAGAAGATCTCGGTGCAGGGGCCGCAGGGGCCGGTATCGGCCATCTGCCAGAAGTTGTCGCTGGCGTAGGGCGCGCCCTTGTTGTCGCCGATGCGCACGATGCGATCGGCAGGCACGCCGATGGCGTCCTGCCAGATGGCGTACGCCTCGTCGTCGGTGGCATAGACCGTGACCCACAGCCGTGCCGGATCGAGCTGCAGCACGCCGGTCAGGAACTCCCACGCCCAGGCGATGGCCTCGCGCTTGAAGTAGTCGCCGAAGGACCAGTTGCCGAGCATCTCGAAGAACGTGTGGTGGCGTGCGGTGTAGCCCACCTGGTCGAGGTCGTTGTGCTTGCCGCCGGCCCGCAGGCAGCGCTGGACGTCGGCCGCGCGCACGTACGGCAGCTTCTCGCTGCCGAGGAACACGTTCTTGAACTGGACCATGCCCGAATTGGTGAACAGCAGGGTCGGATCGTTCGCCGGGACCAGCGAGCTCGACGGCACGATGGCGTGCCCGCGGGCGCGGAAGAACTCCAGGAACGCGGAGCGGATTTCGGAGGTTTTCATCGGACGAAGATCGAAAGGGAACCGGGGCCGTGGCAGCGGGCACGCCGAGGCGCAGCCCGGAGAGCGGTTCATCGATCGATGCCGTCGTCCAGGTCGCCCGTGTCGGTGCGCGTGACCGCGCGTACTGTCGCCGCATCGAAGCCGCGGCGCAAGAGAAAGGCCGCCTGCGCGGCACGCGCGGCGCGGTCGCCATCCGCCTGCCGAGCGGGGCGTCGGCGCACCTGGGCGGCGGCAAGCGCGGTCCAGTCCACGTCGAGGGCGGCCAGCACGGCGCGGATCGCGGCATCGGCCAGCCCGTGCGATTTCAGCTCGGCGTGGATGCGGCGCGGTCCGTAGCCCTGCGCGGCGCGCCGGCGCGCGAGGCTGGCGGCGAAGCGGTCGTCGTCCTGGTAGGCGAGGTCCTGCAGCCGCTCGATGGCGGCGACGGATTCGCCGCCCGCGTGCCCGCGCAGGGCCAGCTTGGCCTTCAGTTCACGCGCCGAATGCTCGCGTCGCGAGAGCAGGCCGACGGCGCGCTGGAAGGCGTCGGGTGCTGCCCTGGGTGGCTTGCTGCGCTGGCCCACTCCGGATGCCCCTGTCGCGGCAAGGCCGCCGCAGCAGCCGTGCCATGGATGCGTGCACCACGTCCTAGCCGAGCGCGACCGGCGGCACGCAGTGCTCGAACTCGGCGGTCTTCCCGACCGGCACCATGAAGAAATCCCAGCAGATGACATCGCAGGAGCGCGCCCATTCATCGCGTCCCAGGCGATGGCCGAACACGTCGTACATGGCGTATCCGTTGGCCTCAGCGAAGTCGAACAGGGTGAAAAGGCCATGTCCGTACGCGCTGTACCCCGGCCGGCCGTACTCCACCGAGAAGAACGGCCGCTGCTTCGAGAGCACGCCGCCAGCGCCGGAAAGGACGTCCATTTCGCCGCCTTCGACGTCCACCTTCACGTAGCGGAGGTGCTCGACCGCTTCCAGCCGGTCATCCAGGGTTTCGACCGCCACCTCGATCTGGCGCGGGCGTGCCGCGGCCGGGTTGTTGTAGACGCGCTGGCGCAGGCCGCTTTCCTCCGGGGTGCCTTCGGCGTGCACGAACGGCAACCGGCCCCCGGCGCCCGCCAGGGCGACGTTGCACAGGGTGACGTTCGGCTGGTCGAAGCGCGCCTGCAGCTGCCCGAACGCGAACGGCAGCGGCTCGTACGCCAGCACCCTGCCCGTCGGGCCGACGCAGTCGAGCAGGCAGGCGAGATGCCGGCCCGTGTGGGCGCCGACATCGGCCACGGTGTCGCCCGGCCTCACCAGGCGGCGGTAGTGCCGCTCGAGCATGCCCTCGAAATCGAAGGCCGTCCCTGCCCGCTGCGCAGCAGTGATCCGCTCCAGGCGCTGGCTGAAGGGTTCCATGGGGCGGTCGCCTGCGCGCCGCGTCGGCTCAGGCTTCCTCGGCCTCCGCCGGCACCGGGGCCGACCGTTCGGGGCGCGTCAGCAGCTTGGCGCGCAGCTCGGCGTCGATGGCGGCGGCGATTTCCGGATGCTCCTTGAGGTAGCCACGCACGTTGTCCTTGCCCTGGCCGATGCGGTCGCCGTTGTAGCTGTACCAGGCGCCGGATTTCTCGACCAGGTTGTGGGTGACGCCGAGCTCGATCAGCTCGCCCTCGCGCGAGGAGCCCTCGCCGTAGAGGATTTCGAACTCCGCCTGGCGGAACGGCGGCGCGACCTTGTTCTTCACCACCTTCACGCGCGTCTCCGAGCCGATCACTTCCTCGCCGCGCTTGATCGCGCCGATGCGGCGGATGTCGAGGCGGACGGAGGCGTAGAACTTCAGCGCGTTGCCGCCGGTGGTGGTTTCCGGGCTGCCGAACATGACGCCGATCTTCATGCGGATCTGGTTGATGAAGATGACCAGCGTGCCCGACTTCTTGATGTTGGCGGTCAGCTTGCGCAGCGCCTGGCTCATCAGGCGCGCCTGCAGGCCGACGTGCGAATCGCCCATCTCGCCCTCGATCTCGGCCTTGGGCGTCAGCGCCGCCACCGAGTCGACCACCACCACGTCGACCGAATTGGAACGCACCAGCATGTCGGCGATCTCGAGCGCCTGCTCGCCGGTGTCCGGCTGCGACACCAGCAGGTCGTCGACGTTGACGCCGAGCTTTTCGGCATAGGTCGGATCGAGCGCGTGCTCGGCGTCGATGAAGGCGGCGGTGCCGCCGTTGCGCTGGCAGTTGGCGATCACCTGCAACGTCAGCGTGGTCTTGCCGGACGACTCGGGGCCGTAGATCTCGACCACCCGCCCGCGCGGCAGGCCGCCGACGCCGAGCGCGACGTCCAGGCCAAGCGACCCGGTGGAGACGACGTCGATCGCCTCGTTGGTCCTGTCGCCCATGCGCATGACGGCGCCCTTGCCGAACTGCTTCTCGATCTGGCTGAGGGCGGAAGCGAGCGCGCGGCGCTTGTTGTCGTCCATCGTCGAAATCCTCTGCTGTGGAGGACGGCGAGCGTGCAGGCCGGCCGTCTCAGGCGGCAAGACACCGCTGATGGAAGGATTATCCCACAGCGGCCGCGCCGGGCGATCCGCGATCGGCGCGTCAGCTCGTAAGAATCCGGCGCACGCCGTCGAGGGCGGCACCGACGGTCTGCCGCCGCACCGCCTCGCGGTCGCCCTCGAAATGGAAGAGGTCGGTGCGGGCGTAGCCGCCGCGCCGCTTCCAGCCGATCCAGACCGTGCCGACCGGCTTGGCGTCGGTGCCGCCGCCGGGGCCGGCGACGCCGGTGACCGCCACCGCCACGCTGGCGCCATAGCGGGCAAGCGCACCGGACACCATTTCGGCCACCGCTTCCTGGCTGACCGCGCCGTTGCGTTCGAGCGTCTGCGGCTGCACGCCGAGAAGCGCTTCCTTCGCCTCGTAGCTGTAGGCGACCACGCCGCACTCGAACCAGGTGGAACTGCCCGGCACGTCGGTCAGCACCTTGGCGATCCAGCCGCCGGTGCACGATTCCGCCGTCACCATCGTCTGGCCGCGCGCCAGCAGGCATTCGGCCACGGCCAGCGCCTGGGCGTTGAGTTCGGCATCGGTGCAGGACGCGCCGTCGGACACGGGAGTTCCCGCCGCGGAAAAACCCGAGCATAGCGCAGCCGTGGCCCCGCCGGCGGGTGCTGCCGGGCGCTCGTCGCCGCCGCGTGCGCGGGGTCGTTCGGCCACCACACAGGTTGCGCTGCGTAGAGTTGCACGGTTGAGCCTGCCGCAATCAGAGGTGCATCCGATGCCCCCATCCCCGCGCCGCATGCGTGCAGCCGTGCTGGTCGAACCCGGCCGCTTCGAACTGCAGCACGTGCCGCTGCCCGAGCCCGGGCCGCACGAGGTGCGCATCCGCCTGCAGGGCAGCGGCGTGTGCGCCTCCAACATCCCCGCGTTCGAGGGCCGCGACTGGTTCACCTACCCGCTCGCCCCGGGCGACCTCGGGCACGAGGGCTGGGGCGTGGTCGATGCGACCGGCAGCGCGGTACACGACATCCGGCCTGGCGAGCGGGTGGCGGCGCTCTCCTTCCGTGCCTACGCCGAGTACGACGTGGCCGCCGCGGATGCGGTGGTGCGACTGCCTGCCGCCCTGGATGGCCAGCCGTTTCCGGGCGAGGCGCTGGGCTGCGCCATGAACATCTTCCGGCGCGCCGACATCCGGGCCGGCCAGACGGTCGCCGTGATCGGCACCGGCTTCCTCGGCGGCGCGCTGGTGCAGCTCGCCAGCCATGCCGGGGCGCGCGTGATCGCGCTCTCGCGCGCCGCCTCTTCGCTCGACCTTGCGCGGGCCTGCGGGGCAGCTGCAACCATCGCCATGGAGGACCACGCCCACATCATCGAGGCGGTCCGCGACCTCACCCATGGCGCCTTCTGCGAACGGGTCATCGAAGCCACGGGCAAGCAGTGGCCGCTGGACCTCGCGGGCGAACTCACCGCCACGCGCGGACGGCTGGTGATTGCCGGCTACCACCAGGACGGCACCCGCTCGGTCAACATGCAGCTATGGAACTGGCGCGGCATCGACGTCATCAATGCGCACGAGCGCGATCCGGCGGTGGCACGCGGCGGCATGGCGCGCGCCGTGGCGGCGGTGCTCGATGGGCGGCTCGACCCTGCCCTGCTCCTGACCCACGCCTTTCCCCTGCCGGAAATCGGCGCCGCGCTGGCAGCCGTGCGCGACCGTCCGCCCGGTTTCACCAAGGCCTGCGTACTGATGGAGGAGACCGCCGATGGCGTCTGATCGGCTGCGCCTGGGGTTCCTCGGCGTCGGCTGGATCGGCCGCCACCGGATGCAGGCGCTGCTCGAGTCGGGGCTCGTCGAAGCCGTCGCCCTGGCCGATCCGGCAGCAGACTGCCTCGACGCCGCCGCGCAGCTCGCACCCGCCGCGGCACGCTGCCAGGGCCTCACGGAACTGCTTGCCTTGCCGCTGGATGGCATCGTCATTGCCACGCCCAGCGCCAGCCATGCCGCGCAATCGATTGCGGCGCTCGACCACGGCCTCGCGGTGTTCTGCCAGAAGCCGCTGGGACGCAGCGCGGCGGAAGTGGCGAGCGTGCTGGAGGCAGCCGCCCGCGCCGACCGTCGCCTTGGCGTGGACCTCAGCTACCGTCATCTCGCCGGCATGCCCGAAGCACGCGCCCTCATCGCCGAAGGGGCGCTGGGCCGGGTGCACGCGATGGAACTGGTGTTCCACAACGCCTACGGACCGGACAAGCCCTGGTTCCGCGACCGCGCGCTCGCCGGTGGCGGCTGCGTGATGGACCTCGGCATCCACCTGGTGGACCTCGCCTTGTGGCTGGCCGGCGGCGTCGCCGTGACGGGCGTCACCAGCCGCTGCTACGCCGGCGGCGTGCCGCTGCGCGATGCACCGGGCGCGGTGGAGGATTACGCGACGGCGCGGCTCGACCTCGCCGATGGCACCGCGGTGGACCTCGCCTGCTCGTGGAACCTGCCGCTCGGCGTGGATGCCGAAATCCGCGCGCGCGTGTTCGGCAGCCAGGGCGCGATGACCCTGCGCAACGTCGACGGATCCTTCTACGACTTCCTGCTCGAACAGCACGGCAGTGGCCAGCACCGCGTGCTCGGCTCGCCACCGGATGCCTGGGGGGGCCGTGCGGCCGTCGCGTGGGCGCAAGCCGTGCTGCGCGATCGCAGGCAGGATGCGGAAGGCGCGCGCGGACTGCTCGCCGTCGCCGGCGCGCTGGATGCCATCTACCGCAGCGAGCTGGAAGCGCCTCGCTAGCTTGCGGCGCGCCTGCTACGCCCGACGAGGCGGGCGCCGCGCTTGGCCACGGGGATGCGATGGATCTGCAGACCGCCTGCCGCGGGAGGCGCGTCAATGCAGCACGGCCGGCCGCGGTTCGGCTTCCGGTCGCGGCTTGCGCGTCGCCACCGGGTCCTGCCGGCACGACTGGATCGTGCGGGCAAGGCCTTCCTCCGCCGGCACCAGCGGCACCCAGTCGAGCAGGCGCCGCGCCAGCGTGATGTCGGGGCGCCGCCGGCGCGGGTCGTTCTCCGGCAGCGGGTGGAATTCCAGTGGCGAACGGCTGCGCGTCAGCGCCAGCACCAGTTCGGCGATCTCGCGCACGCTGAGCTCGGTCGGATTGCCGAGGTTGACGGGCCCGGCATGGTCCACCTTCATGTAGCGCACGATCGCTTCGACCAGATCGGAGACGTACTGCAGGCTGCGCGTCTGGCTGCCATCGCCGAAGATGCTGAGGGGCTCGCCCGCCAGGGCCTGGTGGATGAAGTTGGTGACGATGCGCCCGTCCTGCGGATCCATCCGCGGTCCGTAGGTGTTGAAGATGCGGATGATCCGCACGTCCAGGCCGTAATGGCGGTGGTAGGCCATGGTGGCAGCCTCCGCGTAGCGCTTGCCTTCGTCGTACATGCTGCGTGGGCCGTTGGGATTGCAGTTGCCCCAGTGGCATTCCTGCTGCGGATGCTGCACCGGGTCGCCGTAGACCTCGCTCGTGCTCGCCAGCAGGAAGCGCGCCCGCTTGGCGCGCGCCAGTTCGAGCAGGTTGTGCGTGCCGGCGCTGTTGACCTCCAGCGTTTCGATCGGCCAGCGCTGGTACTTGGGCGGCGATGCCGGGCTGGCGAGGTGCATCACCCAGTCCAGCGGCTCGCTCACGTCGATGGGCGCCACGACGTCGTGCTGCATGAAGCGGAAGCGCTTGCGACCGCGCAGGTGCGCGATGTTGTCCAGCCGCCCCGTGATGAGGTTGTCGGCCGCGATCACGCGGTGGCCGTCCTCGACCAGCCGGTCGACGAGATGCGAGCCCACGAAACCGGCGCCCCCGGCGACGAGGATCGACAGCGGGCGATCGGTGTGCAGCGGTAAGACCTTTGCTCTGCTCATTGCATGCTTTTCCTGTGCTGGGATCTGGCCGGTCCGCGAAGGAGTCGACGGGCCCGCGGCGAACTGCCGGGCACGAATCGCACAGGCCGCCCTGCTGGTCGATCATCGGCTGGGCCCTATCACCACTGCTGAACGGAGTCAGCAATTGGTGAAGGCACAGTTCAGTTCGCCGGCAAAGCGTGCATCACGGCTGTGCGCTGCCGCACTCAGCCGTTGGCAGCGTTCATGCGCGAGTGGAACGCGCGGCCGGATACTCGGCTGCGCAAAGCGCCACGGTGCGTGTCGCCGCTGCGCCAGCGAACTCGTCACCGGCGACCGGGAGCGCACATGGCAAAGACCATCCTCATCACCGGCGGGGCCGGCTTCATCGGCTCGCATCTTGCCGACCAGCTGCTCGCCGAAGGACACGCCGTGCGCGTGTTCGACAACCTCAGCCCGCAGGTGCATGGCGACCGCGCCGCGCGCCCGGACTACCTCGCGCCGGAAGCCGAGTTCGTTGCCGGCGACGTGCGCGATGCGGCGGCGGTGGAGCGCGTGCTGCGGGGCGTGGACGGCGTCTACCACCTGGCCGCCGCCGTCGGCGTGGGCCAGAGCATGTACGAGGTGGCGGGCTACACCTCGATCAACAATCTCGGCACCGCCGTGCTGCTGGAGGCGCTGATCGAGCGACCGGTCGAACGCCTCGTGGTCGCCTCCAGCATGAGCGTGTACGGCGAAGGCATGTACCGCGACCGCGACGGTCGCGCCGTGCCCGGCCAGCGGCGCAGCCGCGAGCAGCTGGCGCAGGCGCAGTGGGAACTGCAGGACGAGTCCGGCGCGGCGGTCGCGCCGCTGCCGCCGCCGGCGGTCAAG
>JAEZQX010000590.1 GCA_023441105.1 Pseudomonadota bacterium
CCCTCCACACCACTCGAAGCCCCGCACCCAGCAGCCGCCGAGGATCGGGCTTCGCCCGGCCTCTGGCGGCGCCCCCCGCCCCCCAAGGGGGGATTTCTTAATTAGCTTGCAGCTTCCGATTCCGCACCACCTCGGCCCACAGCTTCGACTCCTCCGCGATCGCGCCGGCGAACTGCTTCGGCGTGTTCCCGACCGGCGCCATGCCGGCCACATGCAGGCGCGCCTTGAGCTGCGTGTCGTCCAGCGCCTTCAAAGTGTCCTTGTGGATCTTGTCGACGATCGCCTGGGGCGTGCCGGCCGGCAGCATGAAGCCGAACCAGCCGCTGTTCTCGAAGCCGGGCAGGCCGCTCTCGGCCACCGTCGGCACCTCGGGCAGCAGCGGCGAGCGCGTCTTGCTGGTCACCCCCAAGGCGCGGATCCGGCCGTTGCCGACGAAGGGCAGGGCGGCCGCGATGTTGCCCACCATGAACTGGATCGAGCCGGCCGCGAGATCGGCCAGCGCCGCGCTTTCACCCTTGTACGGAATGTGCGTCGCCTGGATGCCGGCGGCATTGACGAAGTTTTCGCCCGCCATGTGAACCTGGCTGCCGATGCCGGCCGAGCCGAAGTTGATGGTGCCGGGTTTCGACTTGGCGAGCGCGATCAGCTCCTTCACGTTCTTCGCCGGCACCGACGGATGGACCACCACCAGCTGCGGGCCGCTGGCCACGTTCGTGACCGCGATGAAGTCCTTGATCGGGTCGAACGGCAACTGCTTGTACATGTGCGGGTTGACGGTGAAGATGCTGCCGGACGTCATCAGGATGGTGTGGCCATCCGGCGGCGCCTTCGCAACCAGATCGGCGCCGATGTTGCCGCCGGCACCGGCGCGATTCTCGACCACCACCGACTGACCCCAGGCATCGGTCAGGTTCTGCGCCAGCGCGCGAGCGACGACGTCGGTCGTGCCGCCGGCGGAAAAGGGCACGATGATCCTGACCGGGCGATCCGGCCACTTGGCCTGCGCCTGCAGGCGACCGGCAAGCGGCAGCAGCGCCGCGGCGGACAAGGCCTGCAATGCCAGTCGGCGTCGGCCCGCATGCGTCTTCTTCGTTTCGTGTGTCATGCCTGTCTCCTTGGATTGTCTTTGGAATCTTCGCACCACCTGCGGTGCATGATCGCGGCGGAGGCGACGCCATGCCGCCTGTCCGGCAGGCCGCCGCCGCTAGCCGATCAGCGCCAGCGCGAACGCCAGCCCTGCGGCAATGCCGACCGCCGCGATGCCGGTCCACCAGTTCTTGCGCGGTCCCGACCATGGCCGGAATTCGATCACCAGCACGCGCAGTCCGCAAGCCGCATGAACCGCCAGCAGGATCACCAGGATCCATTCACCCACCTTGAACGCCGGCAGGTCGAGCAGGCGCAGGGTGCCATCCAATGCGGCGGCGCCCTGCAGCGCCGACCCCAGCGTGAGGAAATGAAGCGGCAGGAAGGCCGCCAAGGCCAGCCCCGAGAGCCGGTGCGCCATCGCGAGGATGAAGCCCGGATGCGCGCGAGCGCGCCGGTCGTTGCGTCGCCGCGGGCCGCCAGTCGCGTGGGCAGGGCGGTCGTCCGCCGGCTGCATCCGGCGATCGATGCTGCCGTTCACGCTGCCGCTCATGCGGCGAACACCGCCCAGACCGCCCGCAGCCCGAGCACGAGCAGGGTGGCGGCGAACAGGGCCGCCAGCAGGTTGCTCGCGCGGGTCTGCAAGCCCAGCCATTCCTCGGCGATCCGCGCCAGCCCGATCGGCGCGTGCACCGCCACCGCCAGCACGAATACCAGGTAGAACAGGCCGAAGGCCCAGTTGCCCTGCGTGCGAGCAAGGATCTCGCCGGCGTCGAGCCCGCCGCGCACGGCGACGATGATGGTCGCCAGATGCACCACCACGCACAAGGCCAGCACCATGGCGCTGATCCGCTGCCAATACCAGAGGCGGGCCTGGCGCGCCAGCAAGCTTGTCGGCATGCCTAGATCTCGCCGCGCACGGCGGCGCGGGCGGCGCGGAGCTTGAGACCGGCGATGCCGGCGGTCGGCTCGATCTGCTTGGGGCACCTCTCGCTGCACGAGCCATGCGAGTGGCAGGCGTGGCAACCGGCATCGCCGGCGACGGCGGCGAGGCGCTCGAGCTGGGCGGTGTCGCGCACGTCGTTGGCCAGCGTCCAGGCACGGTTCAAGGCGGCCGGGCCGAGATAGTCGGGCCGCCAGCTGACCACGTCGCAGGAGGCGTGGCAGACGCCGCAGCCGATGCATTCGATCCCGGCGTTGGCGGCAACCCGCTCGGCGGAGGTCGGCACGATCCGCTCGAAGTCGTCGTGGCGGGTCTTGCTGCCGTGGAACTGGCCCTTGGCGCGAGCCCACTTGTCGAAGAACTCGCGCATGTCGGTGGCGAGATCCTTGATCACCGGCAGGTTCGACAGCGGCGCGATTTCCAGGCGTCCGTCGACGGCGACCTTGGCGACGTGCGTGCGACAGGTCCAGCGGGCGATTCCGTTGACGGTCATGGCGCAGGACCCGCACATGCCGACGCGGCACGAGAAGCGGTAGCTCAGCGAAGGCTCCAGACGGCGCTGGATGTAGGTGACGACATCCAGCACCGTCTGGCTATCCTGCCTTGGCACCGGATAATCGACGAAACGACCGTCGGCGCCGCCTCGCCAGACGCTCACCTGCAGCGCATTCGTCATCTTTCCCGGCCGTCTCCTCACCTGTTCAGCCGCGATTCTGCGCAAGTCCAAAGATAAAGACCAGCTAGATTAAGTTGACTTGAGGTAAAGTATTTCTTTCTGAACGGCGCCGGGCTGCTCCCCGGAACCTCGCATCCCGCAGCCCGCACGCCATGTCCAGCATCCGTACCTTCCGCACCTTCCTCGCCGTCGCCCGTCACGGCAGCTTTGCCGCGGCCGGCGCGGAAGTCGGCCTTACCGCTGCCGCGGTGGGCTTGCAGATGCGGGCGCTCGAGCGCGACCTGAACCGGCCGTTGTTCGACCGCGGCGCCCGGTCGGTCGTGCTCAATCCCGCCGGCAGGCAGGCGGTGCCGCGCCTCGAGGAGCTCGTCCAGCGCTACGAAGCGCTGGCGGCGGACGAGGCGGCCGGCGAACTGGCCGGCACCGTGGTCATGGGCGCGCTGGTGTCGGCCCTGATGGGCGCCTTTGCCGACGCGCTCTGGGCGATCCGCCAGGAGCATCCGCTGCTGGAGGTGAAGCTCTTTGCCGGCCAGTCGAGCGCCTTCGCCGAGAAGGTGCTGCACGGCGAACTGGATGCGGCGGTGGTCATGAAGTCGCCGCGGCCGCTGCCGTCGAGCATGGTGTGGACGCAGCTCTACAGCGAGCCGATGGTGTTGATCGTGCCGCGCCGGCCGCATTTCCCCCTGCCGGCCGAGCCGCTGGCCATCCTCGCCGAATCGCCCTACATCCGTTTCGACCGGGAGACCTGGACCGGCTACCTGGTCAAGCGCGTCCTGCGGCGCGCCGGCGTGACGGTGCATGACGCGCTGGAGCTGAATTCGGTCGAGGCCATCGTGGCGACGGTGCGCCAGGGCTTCGGCGTCTCCATCGTCCCGCAGCTCGCCAACGTCGACTGGGCGCACGACCGGGAGCTGCGGGTCATCGAGGTACCCGGGGTGGAGGAGTACCGTCACGTCGGCCTGCTGGAGCGGGCGCATCATTCGCGCATGCAGTTCACCGCCGCCATCAAGGGCTTCTTCGGCCGTACTATCCCGCATTGACCGGGTCGTGCCCGGCGCCGATGATCCGGTCGGAGAGCGACCGGCTTGTCGCTACAACACAGACACTGGAGACGCCAATGAAGATGGGCTTGTTGAGGGCCGCCGCCCTGCTGGCCGCCGCCGGGTTTTCCGCGGGCGCGCTGGCGCAGGAAGTGACGCTGCGGCTGGTCAGCGCCTTCGCCGAAAACGGCATCTATGTCCAGCGCCTGCAGCCCTGGATCGAGAAGTTCAACGCCGGAGGCAAGGGGAACCTGCAGATCAACTTCATCGGCGGGCCGAAGGCGATCCCGACGTTCGAGGTCGGCAATGCGGTCAAGACCGGTGTCGTCGACCTCGCCCTGACCACCGGCGCGTTCTACACCAACGTCATGCCCGAGGCCGACTTCCTCAAGCTCACCCAGCTCACGGTGGCGGAGCAGCGCAAGAACGGCGCCTTCGAGGCCATCAACAAGGTCTGGAACGAGAAGGCGAACATGCAATACCTTGGCCGCGTGGTCGAGAACCAGCCCTTCCACCTCTATACCAACAAGAAGATCGACAAGCCGGACCTCGGCGGCCAGAAGATCCGCATCACGCCGGTGTACCGCGACTTCTTCCAGTCGCTCAACGCCAACGTCATCACCACCCCGCCGGGCGAGGTCTACACCGCCCTCGAACGTGGCGTGGTCGACGGCTACGGCTGGCCCATCGGCGGCATCTTCGACCTCAACTGGCAGGAGAAGACCAAGTTCCGGGTCGATCCCGGCTTCTACGATGCCGAGGTCTCCCTGGTGATGAACCTGCCGGCCTACAAGCGCCTCAACGAGACGCAACGTGCCTACCTCGAGAAGCAGGTGCTCGCCTTCGAGGCGGAGAACGGCTTCTGGACCAAGTACGCCGCCGATGAAACGGCGCGCCAGGAGAAGGCCGGCATCCAGGCGATCCGCTTCGACGAACAGACTGCCAAGGCCTATCGCGACAAGGCCTACGAGGTTGCCTGGGCGAGCGCGGTCAAGCAGAGTGCCGAGATCGCCAACCGCTTCAAGCCCCTGTTCTCGAAGTGAGGCGGGGCGTCCGCCGGCTCCGTCTCTCCTGGCCAGGCCGACCGTGAATCCCTCGGGCGACCGGCCGGACGCCGCCGATGCTCGATAGCCTCTCCGACCGCTACGGCAGGCTGCTCGCGGCGCTGGCGCTGCTCGGCTGCCTGATCCTGCTGGCGATGATGCTGGTGATCGTCGCCGACGTCGCCTTGCGCAACCTGGCGATTCCCGGCCTGCCCGGCAGCCTCGCCTGGAGCAACGAGGTATCGGAGCTGATGCTCTACCTGGTCACGATGTGCGTCGCGCCGTGGTTGCTGCGCCAGGGCCAGCACATCCGGGTCGACATCCTGCTGCAGGCGCTGCCCGGTCGCCTCGCCTGGTATCTCGAGTGGCTGGCGGACCTCCTCGGCCTCGGCTGCTGCCTGATGCTTGCCTGGTACGGCGCCAAGGCGGCCTGGACGAGCTACCTGTCCGGCGCGGTGAACATCAAGACGCTGGTCACGCCGGAATGGTGGTCGCTGATGCCGCTGCCGGTGGTCTTCGTGCTGCTGTCGGTCGAGATGGTCTTCCGCATGGTCCGCCTGCAGCGGGGCGTGCGCGGCCCGCGGCACGAGGCGGTCAGCGCGGCGTGAGGCGGCAGTGAGCAGCTGGATCCTCGCGGCCTGGCTGATGCTGGGCGGCTCCATCGTGCTGCTGTTCATCGGCATGCCGGTCGCGCTCACCTTCATCACCATCAACCTGGTCGGCGCCTGGCTGTACATGGGCGGCGAGCCGGGACTGGTGCAGCTCGCCCGCAGCAGCGTGAGCTCGATCACCGCCTTCTCGCTGACGCCGATCCCGTTGTTCGTCCTGATGGGCGAGGTGCTGTTCCATACCGGCCTCGCGCATAACGTGATCGAAGGCATCGAGCGCCTCATCCGCCGGCTGCCGGGAAGGCTTGCGGTGGTGGCGGTGGTGGCCGGCACCGTCTTCTCCGCCATCTCCGGCTCGACCATCGCCACGACGGCAATGCTGGGGGCGCTGATGCTGCCGGTGATGCTCGCCCGCGGCTATCACCCCACGATCGCCACCGGCCCCATCATGGCCATCGGCGCCGTGGACATGCTGATCCCGCCGTCGGCCCTGACGGTGCTGCTCGGCTCGCTGTCGGGCATCTCCATCTCCAAGCTGCTGATCGGCGGCGTGGTGCCGGGCGTCATCCTGTCGACGGCGTTCGTGCTGTGGATCGTCGGCCGCGTGAGCCTCAGCCCGGCGCTGGCGCCGGAGGACGAGGAGGCGGTGGTGTATCGCGGCTGGGAGCGCTGGCGGCTGTTCTTCGGCTACGTGCTGCCCTCGTTGTCGATCTTCGGCGTGGTGGTGGGCGCTCTTGCTGCCGGCTGGGCAACGCCGACCGAATGCGCCGCGCTGGGTGCCTTCGCCACCATGGTGCTCGCGGCCTGCTACCGGGTGCTGACCCGCGAGGCGGTGCTGAAGGCGCTCAAGGGCACGGCAGCGATCTCCGGCATGATCCTGTTCATCATCCTGGGCGCCACGACCTTCGCGCAGATCCTGTCCTTCTCCGGTGCCAGCAGCGGCCTGGTGCAGCTGATCACCGGCCACGGCCTGTCCACCGGCGTCATCGTCGCCGGCATGATGCTGATGCTGATCTTCCTGGGCATCTTCGTCGACCAGGTCAGCATGATGATGATCACCCTGCCGATCTTCATGCCGGTCGTCCAGGCGCTGGCGATCGATCCGGTGTGGTTTGGCGTGATGTTCCTGATTTGCATGCAGCTGGGCCTGCTGCTGCCGCCGCACGGGCTGCTGCTGATGACGATGCGCGGCGTGGCGCCGCCGGAAGTGACCATGGGCCACATCTTCATGGCCGTCGTGCCCTATGTGACCATGAGCCTGATGCTGCTGGCGGCCGTTTTCTGGCTGCCGGAGATTGCCACCTGGCTGCCACGGCGCATCGGCTAGCGCCGCTGACGCTGCGGGACCGGGCCAGGCGGTCCGGCGGTGGCCGGGTCAATTGTCGAGGAACAAATGCACATCCTGGCCGGTTCCGCGGCCCTGGCAGACGGCCGGTCCGCGGCGCCGCCTGCCGGTGGTGCAGAGCCGCATGGCAGTGACCGTACAATCGCAAGGAAGCGTTTCGGGCCAGCACGCCAAGGCCCGGACTTTGCCGCCAGCGCAAGAGGAAACCCAAGCTACACATGGCCAAGCACAGAATCGCAGTAATTCCCGGGGACGGCATCGGCAAGGAAGTCATGCCGGAGGCCCTCAAGGTGCTGCAGGCACTCGGGCAGCAGGACGGCATCGAGCTGCAGCTGGACCATTTCGATTTCGCCAGCTGCGACTACTACGTGAAGCACGGCAAGATGATGCCGGACGACTGGAAGGCGCAGATCGGCGGCCATGACGCCATCCTGTACGGCGCCGTCGGCTGGCCGGATACGGTCCCGGACCACATCTCGCTGTGGGGATCGCTGCTGCTGTTCCGGCGCGAATTCGACCAGTACATCAACCTGCGGCCGGTGCGGCTGATGCCCGGCGTGCCCTGTCCGCTGGCCAATCGCAAGCCTGGCGAGATCGATTTCTACGTCGTCAGGGAAAACACCGAGGGCGAATACTCGTCGCTTGGCGGGCGGATGTTCCCGGGCACCGACCGGGAGGTGGTGATCCAGGAATCCATCTTCACCCGGGTCGGCGTCGACCGGGTGCTCAAGTATGCATTCGAGCTGGCCCGCAGCCGGCCCAAGCGCCACCTGACCTCGGCGACCAAGTCGAACGGCATCTTCATCTCCATGCCCTACTGGGACGAGCGGGTGGCGGAGATGGCCAAGGACTATGCGGACGTCAAGCTCGACAAGTTCCATATCGACATCCTCACCGCCCATTTCGTGCGCAATCCGCACTGGTTCGACGTCGTCGTGGCGAGCAACCTGTTCGGCGACATCCTGTCCGACCTCGGGCCCGCCTGTACCGGCACCATCGGCATTGCGCCGTCGGCCAACATCAACCCCGAGCGGCGCTTCCCGTCGCTGTTCGAGCCGGTGCACGGCTCGGCGCCGGACATCGCCGGCAAGGGCATCGCCAATCCGATCGGCCAGATCTGGTGCTCCGCGATGATGCTGCAGCACCTGGGCCACCAGCAGGCGCACGACAGGATCGTCGCCGCCATCGAGAAGATCACCGAGCATGGCCCGCGTACGCCGGACATGGGCGGCAAGGCCACGACCGCCGAGGTGGGATCGGCGATCGCCGCGGCGTTGGGTTGATGGCGTCATCGGCGGTGGCCGCCAGGTCCGGCCGCGCCGTCGCTGATCGCACCGGTGTCCCCCTTTTTTCTGACCAATCCGTTTCCTCAATCGCAGCACCTCACATCCGATCGCAGGAGAACCTCTCGATGAAAACCCTGTTTGCTTCGCTCGCCGCCGGTGCGGCATTGAGCCTGGCGGCCACGCCCGCGGCGGCCCAGGACTTCCCCAACAAGCCGATCACCTTCGTCGTGCCGTTCTCCGCCGGCGGACCGACCGACATCGTCGCGCGCAGCCTGGCAGCCTCCATGGAGAAAGCGCTCGGCGGACCGGCCATCATCGTCGAGAACAAGCCGGGCGCCGGCGGCACGATCGGCGCCGCCGACGTGGCGCGAGCCCAGCCCGACGGCTACCGCCTGCTGGTGCATCACATCGGCATGTCGACGCAGCCGACGCTGTACCGCAAGCTGCCCTACGACTCGATCAAGGATTTCCAGCCGATCACGCTGATCAACGACGTGCCGATGACGATCGTCACCAAGGCTGACTTCCCCGCCAAGGACTTCAAGGAGCTGGTCAGCTACGTGCAGAAGAACGCCGACAAGATCACGCTGGCCAACGCCGGCATCGGCGCGGCATCGCACCTGTGCGGCCTGATGTTGATGAGCGCCCTGGACCGGCAGCTGACGCCGGTGCCGTACAAGGGCACCGCGCCGGCGCTGACCGACCTCATGGGCGGCCAGGTCGACCTGATGTGCGACCAGACCACCAACACCACGCAACAGATCAAGTCCGGCAAGATCAAGGCGTATGCGGTCACCTCCGCCGAGCGTCTCGACACCTTCCCGGACGTGCCGACCGCCAAGGAATCGGGCCTGCCGACCCTGCAGATCGGCATCTGGCATGCGCTCTACGCGCCGAAAGGCACGCCCAAGCCGGTGGTCGACAAGCTGGTCGCGGCCGCACAGCAGGCGCTGGCCGATCCGGCGCTGCAGAAGCGGTTCACCGAGCTCGGCGCGGTGCTCTATCCCAAGGATCAGCAGACCCCCGAGGCGGTCGCCACCAAGCTGAAGGCGGAGATCGAGCAGTGGGCGCCGGTGATCAAGAAGGCCGGCGTCTACGCCGACTGACGGTCAGCTGAATGGGGGCGGCCTTGCGCCGCCTTCGGTTCAAGTCCCAGCCATCCGGCGCGCCGCGCCGGATGGCTTTTTTCCAGGTTGTCGAATTCCTCAGGAGGATCGAGGATGTATGTAGTGATCGTGGATTTCGCCATCAAGCGCGAGCATGCGGCGGCGTTTGCCAAGGCGGTGTCGGAGAATGCCCGGGCCTCGACCGAGAAGGAGCCCGCCTGCCGCCAGTTCGACGTGTGTGTCTCGCCGGATGACCCGTGCAGCTTCTTTCTCTATGAGGTCTACAACGACCGCGCCGGCTTCGAGGCGCATCTCGGCAGCGGGCATTACAAGACCTTCGACCAGCTGGTCCAGCCCTGGGTCGCCGACAAGAAGGTCCGCTTCCTGCAGCGTATCGAAGACTGAAGCCGGAGCAAGCAGATGGACCGCCTGACCGTGATCCAGCCGGATGACTGGCACCTGCATCTCCGGGACGGCGAGGCGCTGGCGGCTGTGGTCGGCGCGAGCGCAGCCCAGTTCCGGCGCGCCATCGTGATGCCGAACCTGAAGCCGCCGGTCACGAGCGTGGCGATGGCAGTCGCCTACCGCCAGCGCATCCTGGATGCCTTGGCGCGGGGCGGCGCAGGCGCGGCGGGCGCGGGTGGCGGGGCCGCCGGCGACCCCCACCAATTCGAGCCGCTGATGACGCTGTACCTGACCGAGGCGACGCCGGTTGCCGAGATCGAGGCGGCCAAGGCGAGCGGCATCGTCCATGGCATCAAGCTCTACCCGGCCGGCGCCACCACCAACTCCGACGCCGGCGTCGCATCCATCGAGCGTGTCTATCCGGTGCTGGCGGCGATGGAGCGGGTCGGATTGCCGCTGCTGGTCCATGGCGAGGTGGTCGATCCCGGGGTCGACGTCTTCGACCGAGAGGCGGTGTTCATCGACCGCATCCTCGAGCCGCTGCGACGGCGCATGCCCGGCCTGCGGGTGGTCTTCGAGCACATCACCACGCGCGAGGCCGCCCAGTACGTGCATGAAGCGGCGGCGGAGCCTGGCCATCTTGCCGCCACCATCACGCCGCAGCACCTGCTCTACAACCGCAACGCCATCTTCACCGGCGGGCTGCGGCCGCACTGGTACTGCCTGCCGGTGCTCAAGCGCGAAACCCATCGCCAGGCGCTGGTGGCTGCCGCGACCAGCGGCAGCCCGCGCTTCTTCCTCGGTACCGACAGCGCCCCCCATGCGCGCCTGCTCAAGGAGCATGCCAGCGCCTGCGCCGGCTGCTACAGCGCGCCGCACGCCCTGGCGTTGTACGCCACCGCTTTCGATGCGGCCGGCGCGCTCGACAAGCTCGAGGGCTTTGCCAGCCGCCACGGCCCGGCCTTCTATCGCCTGCCGGTCAATCGGCAGACGGTGACCCTGGTGCGCCAGTCCTTCGTCATTCCGGCATCCTTGCCTTTCGGCGACGGCGAGATCGTCCCGCTGGCCGGCGGCGAAACCTTGCCCTGGCGGGTCGAGCCGCGTCACTGAACCGAGGGGCGCCGCAAGCCTGGCGAAAGCCGGCGGCGGCGCACCGCCCCCGCCCCATTCCCGGGAGGTATGGCCCGCGGCGATTCGGGATTGCGCGGGTATCGTGCCGAAGGATTTTTTGTCATAAACTGGCGCGTCCCGAAGACACCGAACATGCGTGGGGGAGACGATGACATCCAGGAAGACGGTCCTGCGGTCGCTGGCCGCGTCGCTGGCGCTTTGCGCTGCCGGCATTCTCTCGAGCGGGCTGCTGCCCGGCGCCGCCGCGACGGCCATGGCGCAGACCAAGATCAAGTGGGCGCACGTCTACGAGGTCAACGAGCCGTACCACAAGCAGTCGGTGTGGGCCGCCGAGGAGATCAAGAAGCGCACCAACGGCAAGTTCGACATCCAGGTCTTCCCGGCTTCGTCGCTCGGCAAGGAAACCGACATCAACCAGGGGCTCACGCTCGGCACGGTCGACATGATCATCAGCGGCCCGTCGTTCGCCGCTCGCACCTACCCCCGGGTCGGCATCGCCTACTATCCCTTCATCTTCCGCGATGGCGACCATCTCCTCGCCTACGCCAAGAGCGACCTGTTCAAGGAGATGGCCGAGGAATACCGCAAGAAGACCGGCATCGCCATGCTCGCCTACACCTACTATGGGGCGCGCCATACCACCTCCAACCGGGCCTTCAAGGACTGCGCCGGCATGAAGGGCCTGAAGATCCGCGTGCCCGACGTTGCCGCCTACATGGCGACGCCCAAGGCCTGCGGCGCCAACCCGACGCCGATCGCCTTTGCCGAGGTCTATCTCGCCCTGCAGAACGGTACGGTCGAGGCGCAGGAGAACCCGTTGCCGACCATCGAAGCCAAGAAGTTCTACGAAGTGCAGAAGCACATCATGCTCACCGGCCACATCGTCGATGGCCTGGTCACGCAGGTCGCGCCCCACATCTGGAACAAGCTCTCGGCCGATGAGAAGAAGATCTTCACCGAGGTCTCGCAGGAGGCGGCGGTTCGTGCCTCGGCGGACATCAAGAAGCGCGAGGGCGAGCTGGTCGAGTTCTTCCGCAAGGCCGGCCTGACGGTCAACGAGATCGACCGCAACAGCTTCCAGCAGGCGGTGCTGAAGAATTCGCCGCTGGAATCGATGGGCTTCACCAAGGCCGACTACGACCGGATCCAGGCCGTCAAGTAGGCTGCGGTCCAACAATAGCGCCTGCCGCGGATCGGCGGGCGCGAGAGCCTATACATGAGTGTCGAGAGCACGGTCCCTGACCCGGATGACGGCCCGGTCCTGGACGAGGAAGGTCGCTGGCATGCGCAGGACGTCGAGGTGGATCTCTCCGTCTATGGCTGGGAGGACTGGATCACCCTGGTGATGTTCTTCCTGCTCGCCCTTGATGTCTTCTACCAGTTCTTCACCCGCTATGTCCTCGGCAATTCGGCTTCCTGGACCGAGGAGATCGCGCGCTACCTGCTGATCATCGTGACCTTCCTCGGCGCATCGATGGCGGTCCGGCGCAACACCCATATCCAGGTGGAATTCATCTACCGCTACCTGCCGCCGGCCGCCGGCAGGCTGCTTTCGACCGCGGTGGACATCGTCCGGGTCCTGTTCCTCGGCTATGCCAGCTGGCTCGCGATCGACCTCGTGCCACGCATGCACAACCTGCAGATGACGGTGATCGACTGGCCGATGAGCTATGTCTACGGCTTCGTTGCCGCCGGTTTCGTGCTGATGACCTTCCGCTCGATCCAGGTAGCGTTGCTGCACTGGCGCCGCGGCTGGAGCGTGCTGGAGCGGCCGGAGGAAGCATATTGAACGGCCTGTTCTTCGGCTCCTTCCTGGCCGCGATGGCAACCGGCCTGCCCATCGCCATCGCGATGTGCATCGGCTCGCTGCTGTACATCTGGCTCAGCGGCTCGATTCCGCCGCTGACGGTGATCCATCGGATGGTCGGCGGCATCGACAGCTTCCCGCTGCTGGCGGTGCCGTTCTTCATCTACGCCGGCAACCTGATGAATTCGGCCGGCATCACCAACCGCATCTTCGGCTTCGCGCTGGCGCTGGTCGGCTGGCTCAAGGGCGGCCTCGGCCATGTGAACGTCGTCGGCTCGGTGGTCTTCGCCGGCATGTCGGGCACCGCCATCGCGGATGCCGGCGGCCTGGGCACCATCGAGATCAAGGCGATGAAGGACCACGGCTACCCGGTCGAATTCGCCGTCGGCATCACCGCCGCGTCGTCGACCCTCGGGCCGATCATTCCGCCGTCGCTGCCGCTGGTGATCTACGGCGTGCAGGCCAACGTCTCGATCGGACAGTTGTTTGCCGGCGGGCTCCTGCCCGGCGTCCTGATGGCCATCTTCATGATGCTGATGGTCACCTACTTCGCGCACGTGCGGAAGTACGGGCGGGACATGCCCTTCGCCTGGAACCGCATGGGCCGGGCGATCGTGGAGTTGCTGGCGGTGGCGATTGCCGCCGCCGCGCTCTTCGTGCTGTGGGGCGACCAGGAGCTCGGCGGCTTCCTCAAGTTCGGCCTGCCGCTGATCGTGGTGCTGGTGGTGGACCGACTGATGAAGTTCGAGGCCTTCATGGCGCTGATGACGCCGGTCATCCTGATCGGCGGCATGGCCTCCGGCCTCTTCACCCCCACGGAGGCGGCGGTCGCGGCCGTGGCCTGGGCGCTGTTCCTCGGGTTCGTCTGGTACCGCACCCTCGACTGGCGCATGCTGATCAAGATCTCGATGGACACCATCGAGACCACCGCCACGGTACTGTTCATCGTCGCCGCGGCGTCGCTCTTCGGCTGGGTGCTCACCACCACGCAGATCACCGAGCAGGTCGCCACCGTGGTGCTCGGATTGACCACCAGTCCGTGGGTCTTCCTGCTGCTGGCCAACGCCTTTCTGCTGTTCGTCGGCTGCTTCATGGAAACCATCGCGGCCATCACCATCCTGGTGCCGGTGTTCATGCCGATCCTCGCCAAGCTCGGCATCGATCCGGTCCACTTCGGCCTGATCCTGGTGCTGAACCTGATGATCGGCCTGCTCACGCCCCCGGTGGGCATGGTCCTCTACGTGCTGCAGAAGGTGGCGCGGATCTCGTTCGAGCGAACCGTGGTCGCCGTCCTGCCGTGGTTCATCCCCTTGATGGGGACGCTGGTCCTGATCACCTACGTGCCGCAGCTGGTGTTGTGGCTGCCGGACCTGTTGTTCGGGAAATAGCCGGGCAGTCGCCGGCGCCGGCGCGCCCGGCGGTGCCAAGCGCTCGGGCATGGCCGCTGCCCTGTAGCGGCCAAGCGCTGCGCGGCGGCGGCATCTGGAAATCGGCATGAACTCGGCAACTGACCAGCAGGGCGGCAGCGCTTCCGGCAGCGGCGCATCCGGCAGCAGCGATGGGCGCGCATCCGGCGGCAGCGCATCCGGTGGCGGGGCGGGACCGGGCGCGGGCGGCGCCAAGGCGGGCGCGTCCCGTCGGCTCGTCGACGCGATCCTCGACGTGGTCGGTCGCCCGCCCGAGACCCGGGAATCGCGGCACGCCGATCCGTCGAAGCGCGCCCGCTCGATCGCCAACCGCACGGCGGCCAGGGCCGCGTTGAGTGCGGGCACGCTGGCATTGCCCCCCGGGCCGCTGGGCTGGCTCACCATCCTGCCGGAGCTGGAAACGGTGTGGCGCCAGCAGGCGCAGATGGTGGCCGATATCGCCGGCAGCTTCGGCAAGGCGGCCAGCCTCGACCGCGAGCAGATGCTCTACTGCCTGTTCCGGCACATCGCGCCGTCGGCCTTTCGCGACATGGTCAGCGAGGCGGGTGAGCGGGTGGTGATCCACGAAGCCTCGCCGCGCACCCTGCGGGCCATCGTCCAGAAGGTCGGCCTGCGAGTCACCCTGCGGCTGATGGGGAAAGGTATTTCCCGCTGGGTGCCGGTGGTGGGGGCGCTCGGTGTCGGTGCCTACGCCTACTACGACACCGGCCAGGTTGCCGCCACGGCGATGTCGTTGTTCTCGAAGGAGATCGAGATCGCCGCGGCCGTCGATCCGGGCGCAGGGGTACCGGCGGAAGGCGCCAGTTAGCGGCAGCGCGCGTGGCGGCGCACAGGACTCACCCGCCGGCCCGGGCCTCGGCGCGCGGCTCGAAGATGTTGCGGTTGGCGGCAAACACGACGTTCAGCATGAACACGATCGAACCGGCGAATTCGGTCATCTCGCCGCGCTTGCTGGAATCGATCAGCAGTTCCACCACCGCGACCACCACCAGGTAGGCTGCCACCTGGTACCCGGTCGGCATCGGGATCGCCCAGCTGTCGACCAGGCGGCGCACCCGCGGGTTGCGACGATGAAGGGGGGCGAGCACGAACAGGTACAGCAGCAGCGCGAGGGTCAGCCCACGGCCGAACACCAGCCGGTTGATCTTCACCTCTTTGCCGTTCCATTCGAACGTCAGGTTGTGCAGGTTCATTTCCTTCTGGGCGTTGCGGTCCACGAGTGCCTGTGGTGTCTCGATGTCGAAGACGCGCTGGCCCCAGGAGATCTCCTCGCCGGCCCCGAAGAGGCAGACCGCCGCGACCAGCAGCAGGATGAACCTGCCGCGGTAGCCGAACAGCGGCCAGGCAGTGACCAGCCGGTAGACGCTGTAGCAGAACGTGCCGAACAGCGTGATGGAGGTCATCCATTCGATGAAGCCGTCCTCCACCGTGAACTCGTCGGCGAAGGCGTCCGGATTCACGGCCGCCAGCACGACGGCGAAGGCCAGGAAGACCGCCACCAGCACGAGTGCGCCGACGATGAAGCGTTGCGGGAACAGCTCGCGCCAGGGCGCCTGCACGACCACCCGCCAGCGCAGGGCGAGCAGCACCAGTGCAGCCGCCACCAGCACCGGATCGAACAGGTAGTCCCAAAGGTTCGACGATTCGAGCCACTGCCCGGCGAAGCCGAGGTAGGCCGCGACGATCGTCACCGCCACCAGGTACCAGCGCGCGAGCAGCGCCCAGCAGACCAGCGTCAGGAGCAGCGCGCTCAGCACCGTCCCGTAGTAGCCGTGGGCATAGGGATCGATCATCGTCAGTCCGAGCGACATCGGGTAGAGGATCGCGGCGGTCAGCACCAGGCCGGCGGCCGCGAACGGCAGCTCGTGATCGAAGCGGCTGAAGTGCGCCGGCCAGCGACTGCGCAGGATATAGAACACCATCAGGACCATCGTGCCGACGCTGAGATCGCCGGTGAGGCCGCGGATGTTCTGCGCGCCCGACAACCCGCCGAACGGCACCAGCAGCGCCACGAAAAATGCGGCGGCGATGATGGTGCGCCAGCGCAGCGAAAGCCGGCCGGCCGCGACCCAACCGAGCAGCAGGTCGAGCAGGATGGCTGGCAGAAGCGCCGCCGCCAGGATCGGCAAGGGTTGGGTCATCATCGTTTGCCGTCCACGGAAGGCGCCCTGGCGCTCGCCGCGGCGGCGGCCTGCTCCAGCCAGCTGAGGTTGAATTCGACGTGCTTGATGCGGGTCCGGTTCCAGGTGTACAGCACGTGGAAGTCGCCGTCGTCGGTCCGCAGCATCCACGGGTAGGAGAACTGGTAGCGGTTCACGTCGGCTGCATCCTGTTGCTGTTCGAGCACCTTGACCATGCGCCAGTCCTTGCCGAGGTTGTCGGACACCACCAGGACCAGGCGCCAGCGGGCTTCCTCGATGTCGTTGAAGACGCCGACCAGGCGGTTATCGCCGAGCGCCATGACCTCGATCGCCGAGTCTGGATTGGGCAGGTGGATCTTCTGCGGCTCCGACCAGCTGCGGCCCGCATCCTCGCTGGTCATGTGCAGCACGCGGCGCGGCGCGGCGCCGGCGTAGCGCAGCAGGCCTACCGCGCGCTCGGGTCCCAGCACCGCGATCTCCGGCTGCAGCGCATGCCGGCCGCTGGTGAAGCGGGTCTTGCCGAGGATGCGACCGCTGCCGTCGATGCGCAGCATCTCGCCGAACTTGCCGAGGAACTCGTGATAGACCGGCAGTCCGATGGTGCCGTCGGCGTAGCGCACGGCGCTGCCTTTCACCAGCGTCGACAGGTTGAAGAACGGCGAAGTGACGAGGCGTCGGGCGCGCGACCAGGTCTCGCCGTCGTCGGTCGATTCGGCAAAGCTGATGGAGCTGCCCGCCCAGCCGCCGACCGAGACGGTCACGAAGAAGAGCCAGAGCCGGCCATCCGGGTGGCGATAGACAACGGGATTGCCGATCTTGCGGACGTGGCGGTTGAGCTCGGCCTTCATCTGCTTGCGTTGCACGACCGGTTTCGGCTTGCCCCAGGTATCGCCGATGAGGCGGGCCTGGTAGATGGCGACGTCGCGCGCGCCTTCGCGGCTGCCGCCGTACCAGAAGGCCGTCATGGTCTCGCCGTCGGCATAGGCAGTGGCGGCATGGACCTCGCGGGTCTCGCTGTTGGATGCGAAGCGCTCCTGGAATCGCGGCGCCGCGGATCCCGGTGGCGGCTGGGCCGGCGGATCGAAGCCCGGCATCTGCCGGTGCACCATCCCGAAGGTCCAGAAGGCGAGCAAGGCCAGGCTTGCAGCAACGGCCAAACCGATCCTCAAGGCCAGGTCGCGGGAGGGGCCGGATCCGTGTGCTTTCATAGGGCGCGGATGTTAACAGGCGACCCGGCACCGGCCCGCCGTCGCTACTGCCTGGGCCGCAGCAGCAGTCCGGTGGTCGACACGTAGAGCTCGAGCTCGGCCTGCTGCGCCGCCGGCACGAAGCTGGCTGACCCGTACTCGGCATCGAAGAGCGGCGCCAGCGCCGCGAACCGGCGGCGCAACTCGAACAGGTCGACGGCCTGCGTCGTGCCGATCGAATAGACGGTGCGGGTTTCCGACTGCTCCTGGTCGATGTTGCGGTAGCGGCCCGCCACCCGATCGAGGTCCCACATCGTGTGCAGGCCGATCATGTTGGCATACGGTGTCCACTTGAGGATCCGGGCATCGACGTAGATCTCGTCGCCGGCGAGCTGGTAAGTCTGCTCGCGGCCGTCCGGGAAGATGAACCGCGCCTCGAAGCGCTGGCCGGCCACCGGGGTGATGGCGATGCGCGCCACCAGCTCCTCGCGCGCCAGCGCGCGGTACCCCTGGACGCCGATTGCGATCGCCCCGCTCAGCAGGCCGGCGATGAGCAGCACCAGGCCGACCAGCACCCGGCTGGTGAAGCCGAGGATGCGCGATTGCCATAGCGCCCGCAGCCCGGCCAGCAACAGGACCAGGCCGGCCAGGCCCAGTACGGCACCGGCGACGCCCAGCGCAGTGATGACAGTCGGGTCCGTCACGACGCCGACTTTGCGGAGAGGGAGGGGATGGGCAGCTGATGCAGCGCGTCGGCCAGCGCCTGCCGGCAGCGCTGCTCGTCGCCGACGGCCTCGAACAACAGCAAGGACAGCCGGGCAAAGAAGAGCGGCTCGCGTTCTTCGCCGGCTTCGCTGATGGCTTCGGCAAGCGCGGCGTACAGCCGATCCCGCGCGTTGGCAGGCAAGGTACTCAAGGTTCGTTCCTCGTCGGGTCAGTCATCCGTTCTCCTGATCGGGTTGCTCATTCACGCTCTCCTCATCTCTGGCGCAGCCAGGCCGGGTCAGGCGATGGCAGCCAAGGTTTCGTCGGCACCCGTGGCGCAGCAGGCCCGCAGCAGCGCATGCTGCAGTCGGACGGCGAAGGCGTCGCCAGGTGCCTGCGCATCCAGGTGCCAACGGGCGGCGACATGCCGATCCGGCCGCAGCAGGAATGCGGCCGCGCAGTCGGGAGCATGGACGCGGAACTCCTCGTCCCGTGCAACTGCGCGAGTCCAGCCAGCCGCAGGTTCATGATGCCTGACCGGCGGGCCTTCGTCCGGATGCGCAGCGAAGCGGGATGCGCCCGGGCTCACCAGCAGGCACTGCAGCGGCACCCGGCTGGCCTCTGCAACGGCCGCGACGGCGCGGGCCGTTGCGGCATGGATCGTTCCCGTCGCGCTGAAGACCAGCAGCGCGAACGCCGGTTGCAGCAGCTCGCTCAGGTGGGCGGCCGGCCCCTCGAGCGGGAAGTCGGCCAGCAGGTAGCCGGGCGGCGCCGCCGGCAGGCCGCTGTCGTCGGGCGTGGACAGCGGCGACTCGCGGTACGGCACCGCTTCCGTCTGGCGCGGATTGATCAGCGACGCGATCCCGGGATGCGCTGCTGCAAGGGACAGCGCTGCTTCGCGCAACAGGTCGAAGCCCCGCGATGGCGGCGACATGAACTCGGTGCTGCGCATCGCGTTCTCGGCATTGATGTGGAACGCCGCGATCCGCTCGCTGGAATAGCTGTCGAGGAGCGCATCTCCAGCGCAGTCGCGCAGCACCAGCGCCAGCTTCCACGCCAGGTTGTCGGTGTCGTCGAAGCCCGAATTCAGGCCGCGCACGCCGAAGATCGGCAGCGCGTGCGCCGCGTTGCCCGCAAACAGGATCCGACCATGGCGATAGCTCTCCAGGGTCATGGCGCCGGCGCGGTAGATCGAGGTCCAGATCGTGCGCCAGGGCAGGTGGCCTTCGCCGATCGCCGCCAGGTGCTTCTGCACGAACTTCGCGACGTTCTCCGGCTGCAGCGCGGTCTCGGTATCCTCGCCGGCGCGCAGCTGGTAGTCGATGCGCCAGATGTCGTCGACCTGCCGGTGCATCAGCACCGTCGACCCGGGGTTCCACGGCGGGTCGAACCAGGCGCGCCGCTCGGTGGGATGCTTGCTCGGCAGGTGGATGTCGATGATGACGTAGCGCCCTTCATAGGTCGTGCCCGCCAGCGGCAGGCCCAGCGACTTGCGCACCATGCTCTGGCCGCCGTCGCAGGCCACCATCCAGCTCGCCCGCATCGCATAGTCGCCGAGGGCAGTGTGCACGGCGATGCCGACGCCGTCGGCATCAGGCACGAAGCGCGCGACTTCGCTTGCCCAGCGGAGATCGACGAGGGGCTCGTCGCGGTTGTGGTTGCGGCGCTCGATCTCGTCGACCAGGTACTGCTCGATGTAGTACTGCTGCAGATTGATCATCGGCGGCAGTCGCTGCCGATCGTCGTGCGGCATCTGGAAGCGGAACACCTCCTCGGTGCGGTAGAAGCTGCGGCCGCCGGTCCAGGCGAGGCCCTTGGCAAGAAAGGCCTCGAGGCTGCCGAGCCGGGCGACGATCTCCAGGCTGCGCCGGGAGATGCAGGCCGCGCGACTGCCGATGCAGACCGTGTCGTCGGCCTCGAGCACGACGCTGCGAATCCCCCAGTTGGCCAGGCCGAGCGCCGTCGCCAGCCCGACCGGGCCGCCGCCGACGATGGCGACCGGCCAGGGCGCCGGGTCGACGCCGTCGCGCAGCGCCGGCAATCGCGGCTCGTGATGGGCGTAGGTGAATTCGCCGACCTGGTCTTCGCTGTCCATGCTCGCTGGCGCGATCGACTCCTTTCATGGAGGCGGTCGTTCGCGCGCTTCTTCATTGGCCCGCCAATCCGGCAGGATAACCGCCCGCGGCCGACGGAACAAACGGCGCCCGCATCGCCTGCGGAGCTGCCGACTGGCTAGAATCGCCGCTCCACAAGGGAGACAGCCCATGCCGAGTTCATCGCAGGACGAGCAGCAGCACGATGTCAAGCCGCTGGCCACTGCCGCCGATTTCCACCCCGAAGTGCTTCGCCTGTTCGACAAGTACGTGCACGGCCTCATCGACCGCCGTGGCTTCCTGGCCGGAGCCACCCGTTTCGCCGCCGCCGGGGTGACCGCGGCAGGCCTGCTCGAGGCATTGAGCCCGCGCTTCGCGCATGCGCAGAAAGTGCCCAAGGACGATCCCCGGATAAGGGCGGAAACGATCGAGTTCGAGTCGGCCAAGGGATCGGGCAAGGCAAGCGGCTATCTGGCAAGGCCGGCCAACGCCAGCGGCAAGCTGCCCGGGGTGCTGGTGATCCACGAGAACCGCGGCCTGAATCCGCACATCGAGGACATTGCCCGGCGGCTCGCACTCGACAACTTCGTGGCCTTCGCGCCGGATGCCCTGTTCACCATGGGCGGCTATCCGGGCGACGAGGACAAGGCGCGCGAGCTGTTCCCGAAGCTCGACCAGGCGAAGATCCGTGAGGACTTCATCGCGGCAGCCAACCTGCTGCGCACGCATGCCGCCGTCAACGGCCGGGTGGGCGTGGTCGGCTTCTGCTATGGCGGCGGCATCGCCAACTTCCTCGCCACCCGGTTGCCGGAGCTGGCGGCGGCGGTGCCGTACTACGGGCCGGCGCCGGCGGCCGAGGAGGTTTCGAAGATCAAGGCACGGATGCTGATCCACTACGCCGGCAACGACCAGCGGATCAACGCGGGTTGGCCGGCCTACGAGGAAGCGCTGAAGAAGAGTGGCGTCAAGTACGAGGCGTTCACCTACCCGAACACCGAGCACGGCTTCAACAACGACACGACCCCGCGCTTCGACGAGGCGGCGGCGAAGCAGTCCTGGGACCGCACGATCAAGCTCTTCAACGAGACGCTGCGCACCTGACGAGAGCGGCCCGCGCGCCGGCACGGTGCCCGGCTGCCGGACTCAGGGCAGCCGCACCAGCACCTTGGCGTTGGCGCCTTTCTCGACCCGCTCGTGTGCCTCGGCGATCTGCTCGAGCGGGTAGATCGCCGTCTCCGGATGCTTCAGGTCCTCGCGTGCCAGCAGCTGGCTGATGCCGGCGGTCGTCTGGCGCAGCAGAGGTGCCGGCAGCCGGTAGACGATGAAGAAGTACAGGCTGGCGAAGTTCATGATCAGCGGCCGGAACGGCAGCGTCACATCGGCTTCGTTCGAACCGTAGATCACCGCCTTGCCGCCGAAGGCGAGGATGCTGCCGTAGTGCCTGCCGTTGCCGGCGGCGTCGACCTCGATGACGCAGTCGGCGCCGCGGCCGCCGGTCAGCGCCCGGACCCGTTCCACGACGTCGTCGCGGCGATAGTCGATGGTCTCCGCGACGCCGGCGGCGCGGGCGATGGCCGCTTTCTCCGCGCTGCTGACCACCGCGATCACCCGGGCACCGGCGCGTCGCGCCAGCTGCGCGGCATAGAAGCCGACGCTTCCCGCCGCGCCCGGCACCAGGACGGTCTTGTCGACGAGGCTGCCGCAGGCCTGCACGGCGTGATAGGCCGTCATCAGCGGTATCCCGACCGATGCGCCGACCTCGAAGGAGACGGCGTCGGGCAACGGGACCACCTGGGCCGCCGGCAGGCAGACGGAGCCCGCGGCCGTGCCGTGCGCCCGCTCCCATTGACCGTTGTAGATCCACACCCGCCGATGCAACAGGCCGGCGGGTGCATCGGGGCCGACCGCATCGACCACGCCGGCACCGTCGCTGTGGGGAATGATCTCGGGGAACTCCATGCCCGCCCGGGCACGGGTCTTCACGTCCGACGGGTTGACGCCGCTGAAAGCCACCTTCACCCGAATCTCGCTGCCGACCGGCTGGGGATCCTGGCGCTCGACCACCTCCAGTACCTGGCGGGCAGCACCCTTGCTCCTGTAGATCGCGGCTTTCATCGTTCTTTCGCCTCCCGGTTGTCCAGGACCGATGGTATCGGCAGCAGGTTCAGCCCGGGGGGGTGCTTTGGCCGGGCATGGGCGTTGCCCTACCCGCCGGAACCCGATGCGGCTCGAGCCGCTGTCGGCTCCACTCACGGCTCCACTCTTACCTCGTTTCAGGAGAACAACAATGAAGTTGCTGACCATGCTGTTCGTCGCCGTCTCGTTCGCCGTCGCCGGCTGCAACACCATGTCGGGTTTCGGCAAGGACGTCGAGAAGGCCGGCGACAAGATCGACGACGCGGCCACCAAGCGGAAGTAGCAGCGCTACATCGGCTTGAAACGGTGGGCGTGGAGGCGGCTCACCGCTAGCCGTTCCTTGCGACCCTCCAGGGCCAGCCATAGCTTCCCGGCCTCATCTCGCGACGCGCTGCGCACGTAGTCGAGATTGACGACGGTGCTGCGATGGACCTGGACGAACTGCTGCCCGTCCAGACGCGGCAACAGGTCGCGCAGCGGTTCGCGGATCAATGCCTCCGCTTGCGCAGTGACGACATTGACGTACTTGTCGGTCGCTTGCAGGTAGAGGACATCGGCCAGGCGTATAAGCCTGACCGAGTCGCCCACGCCGGCCGTGATGACCCGCAAGGGCTCCGGCTGCTGCAGGGCCGCGCCGCTGGCATCGCCCCAGTTGCCTCCGAAAGACGCCGCGCCGCCTGCCACCGTGCCTGACGGCGACCGCTCCGCCAGCAACTGCCGCAACCGGCCGGCGAGCCGATCGATCTCCGATCCGGCGGTGAACTCGGTGCTGCCCGACGCGCGCTCCGCCAACCGCTGCTTGAGCCGCTGCACCGTCTGGTGGAGCCTGAGCCGTTCGACCGGCTTGAGCAGGTAGTCCACCGCCGCCTGGCTGAAGGCTTCCACCGCGAACTGCTCGTAGGCCGTCACGAAGACCAGCAGCGGCGGCTGCGCCCCTTCCGGCCAGTCCTCGGCGATCGCCTGCGCCACCTCGATGCCGCTCGCTCCCGGCATGCGGACATCGAGGAAGGCAACGTCCGGCGCCTGTGCCAGCAATGCCTGTTGTGCCTGCAGGCCGTTGGGGGCCACCGCCACCACCTCCAGCTCCGGCCACAATGCCGCCAGCTCCGCCTGCAGCGCCTGTGCCAGCAGCGGTTCGTCCTCCGCGATCAACGCGCTCGCCTTCATGCCGTTCCCTCCGGGGTGTCCGGGCGCCGCATCGGCAGTGCCAGCTTGACGCGCGTGCCGCGGCGATCGCTGCCGTCCTGCCGCAGCGGCTCGATGACCAGTGCCGCCGAGTCGCCATACGCCGTCGCCAGCCGCTCGTGGATCTGCGCCAGGCCGAAGCCGCCGCCGGTGGACGTTGGACCTGTCCGGCCGTTCGGCTGCAGGCCGATACCCGTGTCCTCGACCAGCAGCACCAGCCGATCGTCCTCGACCAGGGCCCGGACGGCGATGCGGCCGCCGTCGATGGCGGGCTCGATCCCGTGGCGCACGGCGTTCTCCACCAGCGGTTGCAGCAGCATCGGTAGCACCCGGATGGCGGCAAGATCCGGCGCCAGGTCCAGCGAGAAGGCGAGGCGCGGCCCCATGCGGATCGACATCAGCTCGAGATAGTCGCGCAGGACGGCAAACTCGTCCGCCAGCCTTACCTCGCCATGGCGCGAGGCCGCCAGCGTGGCACGCAGGAACGAGATCAGCCGGTCGACCATCAGCTGCGCGCGCGGCGGATCGACGGTCATCAGCGAGCGCAAGTTGGCGAGCGTGTTGAACAACATGTGCGGCTCGAGTTGCGTGCGCAGCAGATTCAGTTGCGCCTCGGCAGCCTGGCGGGAAGCCGCCTCGGCACGGGCGCGTTCGCCTTCGGCACGAGCCCGCTCGCGCGACGCCTCGAGCTGCAGAGCCGCGACTCGCTCGCGCAACCAGAAGAAGCTGCTGCAGCCGACCGACGCGAGCACGGTGACCAGGGCGACGAAGGGGAGCACATGGCTTCCGGATTGCCGGCTCCCGATCAGCGGTGGCGTGTCCAGCAGCAGCGAGGCGGCGAAGCTGCCGGCGACGAAGCCGAGCACGGTGGCGGTCGCCAAGTGCAGGATCGCCTGCCAGGCGGCCATGCGATGGCGCGGCCAGAAGGTCAGGCGCGGCACCGCAACCAGCAACAGGATCGACAGGCCGATCAACTGCGAGAAGACGAAGTGCGTGAGGAAGGTGTGATGCGATTGCGGCAGCGCGATCGACAGCATGCCTGCGATCGCGGTGTTGGCGAGGATCGTCACCACCAGGTACGGCGCCAGGCGGTGCAGGAAGCCGCGCCCGGTCGCGGTGCTGGCGCCACCGTTGCCGGCACCGGCGGCCGCGTCGGAGCCGGCGCCGGCAGCATCTGCACCAAGGCCTGCCATGGATTCCTGCTCGTGTCGAAGAAGGCGGGGCGGTTCGCTGCGCATCGACTTCATGATAGCGGCGGCGTCCGCGCGGCTGGCTGCCGGCGCCGCCTGCCTCCTATCGCGCAACGAAGTTGCCGTGGAGTCCCAGCGGCAGGCCGTACGGCAGCCGGGCGCGGGCGATCGGTCCGGCTTCCACCGCCGCGGCATCGAACACGGCGAGCGTCGTTTGCCGCTCCAGCCGATTCCAGGCGGTGCCGACCAGCCAGCCGCTGCTCTCGGGTGCACCCGGTCGCGGCACGAAGACATGCTCCTCCACCAGCGTCTGCGCGCCGTAGTCGTAGCGCTGCATCCGTCCGCTGGCAGTGTCCATGCGTGCCACGACGTTCATGCCGAACAGCCCCGCCGGCATGGCGTCGCTGCGGCTGGCGACGAACATCGACTGCGTGCGGCGACCGACGTGGCGCGGATCGATGCGCGGAAACTCGGCCGTCTCCTGCGACAGGCTGCGGACCGCGACGCGGCGGTTGCGCAGGTCCGCAACCACCTCCGCCGGTCGCGTATGCGCCGGCGGGTTCATCGGCCGGCGCTGCAGCGAATCGATCAGGTTCTGCATCATCCTCTCGAAGTCGTCGATCTGCATCAGCTGGATGCGGACCGAATCTCCGTCCTCCCAGGCGTTGCCGATGTGGAAGAAGGCGACCGGCGGCATGTCCAGGCGGTGCGCCACCTCGAGGGTGTCCTTGTCGATGAGCAGCAGCGTGCCGGCGCGTTCCGGCCGCCAGTCCAGCTTGTCGAGGAAGCTGTCGTTGCCGCGCGGCGATTCACGATCGAAGACCAGCGGCATCAGCACGAATGCCAGGTAGCGGCGGGTGATGGCAAAGTCGTGGACCATGTCGGCATTCGGCGCGTCGATCAGCCGCGTGGCGCGCAGCTCGCCGCGCGCATCCAGCCGGTAGAGGACCAGCTTTCCGCTGCCGGGCAGGTAGCCGAAGCTCCAGACGGTGCCATCGCTGTCCACCTTCGGATGGGCGGAGAAGGCCAGCCCGTCCGTCTCCGCCGACCACACCTTGCGCCCCAGCGTCTGCAGCGAATCCGGGTCGAGCCGCCACGGCGAGCCAGCTTCCCAGAGGGCCAGCAACTCGTCGCCGAGCGGCAGCACATTGATGTTGGCGACGTTGATGTCGTCCGGCCTGGCGATCGGCAGGCTGTCCGCGATGCGGCTGCCGAAGCCGGGGCGCTGGAAGCGGCCCGCCTTCTCGTCGGCCAGGTACTTGTCGGTCGCCACCATGCGGGCGCGATGCTGCAGCGATCGGCCGCCGAGAGCGAATGCATGGACCATGCCGTCGCCGTCGAACCAGTGCTGGTAGCGGGTGGCGCCGCGGCGCAGGCGGGCCGGCCCGTTGCGATAGAGCGTCCCCTTGAGATCGGCCGGCAGCGGCCGGTCGAATTCGACCGTCGTGGGACCGTAGGCTTCGCGAAAGTCGGCAAAGGCGTCCGCCCAGGCATCCAGCGGCGAAGCCGCCGGGCCCGCATCCGCCCAGGCGGCGCGCGGCAGCAGCGCCGCTGCGGCAGATCCGGCTGCGCCTTGCAGCAGTCGCCGGCGAATGACCAACTTCTGGTTCATGGCCGCTCCTCCTCAATCCGACAGCTGGATGGTGATGCTGCCGCCTTCTGCCGGCAGGTTGAAGCGGGCCTGCTGCCAGGTGGCCGGTCCGGCGAGGTTGCGGGCGCTGCCCGAGAACCCATAGGGTTCGTTCGGGATGCCGAGCAGGTTGCTGTCGAGCTTCTGGTTGCCGTTGCGGTCGTGGTAGATCGCGATCGCGTAGTCGCCGGCAGCCAGTCCCGGCACGCGGATGACTGCCGGATTGGCCGACGCCGGCACCTGGACTTCCTTCACCGCCGTCTTGCGATAGTCGTCGGCGGAACCATAGATGCCGAGCCTCAGGTTGCCCACCGCCTCCTTGACGTTCTCGACCTTCAGCTCGAGGTCGGCGGACCAGCCGGTAGCCGGCAGCGCCAGGATTGCCGTGGCGGCCGCGAGGCCGAGCCAGTGTCGTTTCATGATCTCTCCTTCTCATCTGCCGCCGCACCACCCGTTGGCACGGCCTGGAGTGCATCGTGTGCGCAAGCCGGCCGCACGCCGAGCGGCAGGAGACGGGCTGCGCGAAGCGCTGCGCGAAGCGACGAAAACCGGGAGTGAACGGCGGAAGCGATGCTGCGTTGTCGTAGCATGTCGCCACCCAGCAGCCTGCAGCAGGACGACATCATGCACATCGCCATCCTCACCTTCGACGGCTTCAACGAGCTCGACTCGTTCATCGCCCTGGGCATCCTGAACCGGATCAAGACGCCCGGCTGGCGCGTGAGCATCGCCTGCCCGGCGCCCGAAGTCCGGTCGATGAACGGCGTGGTGGTGCGGGCGCAGGTTACGCTGGAGGAAGCCTCGCGGGCCGATGCCGTCCTGGTCGGCAGCGGCATGCAGACCCGGGAGGTGGTCGCCGATCCGGCGCTGCTGGCGCGGCTGGAGCTCGACCCAGCCCGCCAGCTCCTCGGCGCGCAATGCTCGGGAACGCTGGTGCTGGCTCGCCTCGGGCTGCTGCAGGGCGTGCCGGCGTGCACGGACCTGACGACCAGGCCGTGGGTCGAGGAGGCCGGTGTCGCGGTTCTCGACCAGCCGTTCGTGGCGCGGGGCAACGTCGCCACGGCCGGCGGCTGCCTGTCATCGCAGTACCTGGCCTGCTGGGTGATCGCCCGGCTGCAGGGTCTCGATGCCGCGCGCGGCGCCATGCATTACGTCGCCCCGGTAGGAGAGAAGGAGGCCTACGTCGCGCGCGCCCTGCGTAATGTCGAGCCGTACCTGGAGCCGGCGGCAGCCTCCCTGGCGTCCTGAACCGATCCAACCGGCGCGGTCCGGACTCCGGGCGCGCCCGGGCTCGCAAGCGTCGGCCGCGAAAAAAAGGCCGCCCGCGGGCGGCCCACCCTGATGCGTGAGCCGTGCGCCGGCGCGCAGGATCAGGGCTTGAAGCTGTAACC
>JAEZQX010000063.1 GCA_023441105.1 Pseudomonadota bacterium
TCGTCGCAGGCCTGCACTGTGGGCGTCGGCGCGGGTACCGGCGCGGGAGCCGGAGTCGGCTCTGGAGCCGGAGCCGACTCGTTGTCGTTACCGCCGCAACTGCTGGTTGCGGCGAGTACTGAAATCACCAACGCCATGGCGCCGTATCGCCGGGCCCTCGCGACATTCGTCATCATTTCCATCGTCTCCTCTTCTTCCGAGTCGGCGACAGTGAAAACGACGAGTCGTCGAGGTCGGCTTGCGAACCATACTGCAAGCCGACTGGCTGCTACGTCGCAAAGCGTTACGCGACGATGACGTTGCAGTCGTCAACAACAATATTGCGCTTCAGGAGGAAGCCGCGCACAAAAGTGCGCTAAGTTCCGAGCGCTTCCCGGATCACCTCCGAAAGACGAGCGAACTCGGCGCGCGCGCCGTCGCTCACGAAGCGCGCCCTCAGAAAACCGTGGATGGATTTCTCCACCACGCGGAACTCCACCGGAACGCCTGCTTCAGACAGCAACCGCGCATATTCGGTCGATTCATCGAGCAGCGGATCGAACTCTCCGACGGCGACGTAGGCGGGCGGCAGATCCGCCAGCCTCGTCGCCCGGATCGGCGCGGCTATCGGGTCCCGAGTCTCACGATCTCCAGGCAGGTACGCGTCCCAGAAGTAGTCCATCATCTCCCGCGTGAGCATCGGGTCCAGGCCGCGAGCGTGCGACGGCCGATTCTTGATCGGATCCAGGCCGGGATAGAGAAGCGCTTGCAGGCGCAGCGGCGGGCCGCCTCGATCCCGCGCCTGGATTGCCAAGGCAGCCGCGAGGCAGCCGCCGGCACTGTCACCCACCGCGGCGATGCGCTCCACGTCGGCGTCGAGGAACTGGCCCTGCCTGGCGACCCATTGCAGGACGCCGAAGCAGTCTTCCGGCGCGGCGGGGAAAGGGTTCTCCGGAGCCCGGCGGTAATGCACGCTGATGACCAACGCCCCGATGGACTCTGCCAGTCCCCACGTGATGGTGTCGTGCGTGTCGTAGCTGCTGGAGACGAACCCGCCGCCGTGCATGTACAGCACCACCGGCGGCTTCACGACGTCCTTGCGGCGGTAGAGCCTGATCGGCACTTCCCGTCCCGGCAGGCCCACCCACCAGTTCAGGACCTCGATCGTGTCAGGTGCCGGGCGTCTCCAGACCGAGTGCGTCCGGTCGGTGTTGCGGCGACGCTCTTCAACCGAATTGGGCTTCGGATGGATCCCGACCGTGTCGCGGATCTTCTGCAGGTAGGCCTCGATGCCAGGTTCGAAAATGCTCATCTCAATCCAGCTTCAGGTTCATCGGGACGATGATCTTGCGCAGCGACTCGGTGTCTCGTTCGATATAGGCCGCCATCTCTGCCGGCGAGGCATTCGCCATTGGCGTTTCCCCACCAACCATCAACCGTTCCCGGATTTCGGCGCTGCCGAAGAAGTCGTTTGAAATCCGGTTGAGACGCTCGATGATCGCCTGCGGAGTTCCAGCAGGAGCCATCAAGCCATACCAGACGCCACTCGCCACTCCTTCGAAGCCAACCTCCCCCATCGTTGGCACGTCCGGCAGAGCGGCGATCCTTTCTTCGCTGGCCACGCCGAGGGCCCGCACCCGGCCCTCCTTCAATGGCGGTTGCGCCGTGGCGATCGCACTGAAGGCAAAGTCGACCTCGCCGGCGGCGACCGCGGAGGTCGCAGGAGATGCGCCCTTGTAGTGGACGGCCACGCTCTTCGTCTTTGCGACCGACGCGAACAGCTCGCCGGTGATGTGGGTCGCCCCGCCGGCACCGGTGGTCGAGTAGGTCAGCTTGTCCGGGTTCTTGTGGGCGAAGTCGACAAGGTCCCTGGTCGACTTGAAGGGCGAGCTCCCAGGAACGATGAGCACGGAATTCGACTTGAACGCCAGCGAGACGGGCGCGAGCTCATCGGGCCGATACGGCATGGATTCGCGGAAGAACTGATTGGTGAAGACGTTGGTGACGCAGAAACAGAGGGTGTAGCCATCCGGAGCCGCCTTGGCTACCGCGGTCGTGCCGATCATCGTGGCAGCGCCCGGCTTGTTCTCCACGATCATCGGCTGGCCGGTGACCTTCTGGAAATTGACCGCGAACAAGCGCGCATAGATATCCGTCAGGCCGCCGGGCGCGAAGCCGACTATGATCCGGACCGGCTTGTCGGGATACCGCTCGGCGCCCTGTGAAAGCGCTGGGGGCACGACGGTCATGGTGGCGGCTGCCACGAGCGTTGTCCCTATCCGGCGTAGAAGTGATCTTGACCCCTGCATGACGAGCCCTCGTTCAAGCGATGAGATCGAGTCTAGCGTTGATTTCATCGAAATGAAAGAATATCTTCATGCACATGACACCTCGGGCTCCACTTGACGCCGTGCCATCGACAGAGGAATCGACGGTAGACCGTATCGTTGGCGAGAGGTTGCGGACATTGCGCAAGGCTCGCGACATGCCCATCGAAGCCTTGGCACGCGCCAGCGAGAGATCCATCGGCTATGTCAGCCAGATCGAGCGTGGGCTGTCCTCCCCGACGCTTCGCGACGTCGCCGTATTCGCGCGCGTGCTGGAGGTGCCGTTCGTCGAGCTGCTGAAGCAGCCAACCGAGCCGGAGTTGGACGAGCCGGTTCGACTCGACGCCGATCGATCATCGGTGAGCTTCCGCGGGACGGGAATCCGCAAGCGGATCCTGGCCCCGCGCAATCGTGGTGCGATCGACTTCTACCTGATGGAGATCGAGGTCGGCGGAACGACCGGCACCACTCCCTACGCGCATGATGGCGAGGAGGCGGGCTTCGTCCTCAAGGGCATGATCCAGCTCAAGGTCGGCGATCGCGAGTATCGCCTGTCGCAAGGCGACAGCTTCAGGTTCCGGAGTCGCATCGAGCACATGTTCAGCAACTGCGGAGGCGAGCCGGCGGAGGTTCTGTGGATCAACGTTGCATCGTCGAGGGTGCGATGATTGGGCGCTCCTATGTTTCGCAGCGCAATGGGTCGGACATGGTCGTCCAGCTTGTCTCCAGGAAAATCCCGGATTTGCGCATTGGCATGCGCGACCACGATCTTGGTCGTCGGATCCCGTCGACGATTGATTCTGCCCTGATGGATCTGGTCAGACCTTCAGAGTCCTTGCAGACTTCTCCACGTTAGGAATCTCGCGGAACCGTCTCGACGGGGCGTCGAACAAGACCTGCCTGGTTCGGCAATCGGAGGGTGTCGTCTTGAGCCGATATCCCCAACAATCGGAATGTCGGGCCATGCCCACCCGGCTGCCTTCCACGCGCCTTTCAAGGGTTCAGTGCAAGCAACTGCAAACGAAAAGCTCGTCATCGAAGAGTCAATTTGTACAATGCTTGCGACCCTCAGGGGACTTGAATCCGTCGCCGCTGATTCGCATTTTCGCTTCCCAGAAGAGCAGTCTCTGCTCGAAAACAGGCCGTGCAAGCAGGGAAGACTTGACGGCACTACGGCGCAATTCCCTGCCACAGAGCGGACCCCGATAACTCTGATCGGACATGCATGATCGACCGAGGAAGGTCGAGGCATTATCCATTGCACTTCCTAATCGATTAAGCGGCCCGCGCAAACGCATTCGTGCGGATGACAGCGCGTTTTTGGTGAGGGTTTTCGACCAAGGAGGGAACGGATCACCGAGGGCTGCTGCCACCGGCGTCAATTTGCCTCGATTGATTGAGGCAAGGTCCTGCTTCTCGCGTGTTGCAGCAGTCGAGTGCACTGAAGAATGGTCTTGAGTGCGCCTGTTGACATCAACTGCAAGACGCAAGTCTCAACAAGAGCGGGGCAGCAATGAAGACATCATATTGGATCGCCTGCGGCGTAAGTGCTTTCATCAGCGCCTGTGGCGGTGGCAGCGACCCTACCAGCGTTGACGTTCAGGAAAAGGCACCTCCTGTACCTGGCCCTGAATTCTCGGCCGCACTCCCGGCGAGAATCGGCTGCTCCTTTGCTTTGCTGATAGAAGCAACGGGCGGCAAGCGAGTCATCAATGAGCAGGGCTTGCGGATCATAAACGCTGGAAAAGGCTCGACACTGACGTTTAGCAGGATCGACGATTCCGTGTCGCCGCCCATCATCCTGGAATCAGTCACGCTACAGTCAAACGGATCCGTCACTAGAACAACGCCAAATCCCGATGGGACGGAATTGGTAGTTGCCACCGGCCATAACGTCTTCGTACTTTTTCCGGGAGATGTACCGCAAGGGCCGCTGACGCGGCTCTACATCGGGCGCGTGGAGTACATCTTCAATCCTGAAACTACCGAGCTCAGGATCTTGAACAGCAGCGGTCAGCAGATCGACGTTTGCGCGATGATCGCTCCCTGATTGAAGTCAGCGTGGAATCATCGTGCGCACGCGCCGCTGTTGCTCGGATCGCCCGTTCGAGTTCGTCGTTACAGCGGCTCTGCAACGACGCAGTGGTGCGGTGTCCTTTCTGGCGGAGAGAGGGGGATTCGAACCCCCGAAGGGCTGTTAACCCTTACACGCTTTCCAGGCGTGCGACTTAAACCACTCATCCATCTCTCCGGGACCCGGCATTCTATCAGCCGCGACGACGGCGCCCAAGCTGGCGGCTTCGGACGACAAAGAGCGCCTTCCAAACCGCTTCATCCTCCCCGGCTCGGCAGCCAGCGGTGCCGCGCAGCCAGCCGGCGGAACGCCCTGAAATCCGTCCGGCGTCCCATCTGCGCCTTTGCCAGCGGCCAGACCTTCAGCAGCACCTCGGCAGTCGCCAGGCTGTCGGCCGCGGCCTGGTGGCGTCGCAGGCAGGTCACTCCCAGGCGGGCCATCACCGCGTCGAGGGAGCGATCCGGCAGGCCGGGCACGACCAGTTGGACCACATGCTCGAGATCGACCCAGCCATTGTCGAGCCGCCTGCCGAGGCGGCTGGCGCAGTAGCGCTGGATCAGCGTCCGGTCGAAAGCGGCGTGGTAGCCGACGATCGGCGAATCGACGATCCAGTTCCGGAACGCAGCCAGCGCCGCTTCGGCCGGCACACCGCCGCGCTGGGCGCCCACGCCGATGCCGTGAAGCAGGATGTTCGACTTGTCGATCGCCGCCTCGGCGCCATCCGCACCCTGCTCCTGTCGCAGGATGACTTCGAAGCTGTCCGTCATGCTCAACCGTGGCTGGCCCTCCTTGAAGCGGACGGCGATCCCGGCGATGGCGAGCAGGCGGTCGGCAATGGGGTCGAGGCCGCTCGCCTCGACGTCGACGACCACCCAACGAGGCTCCGCGACGGCGGCGGCATCGTCATTGCCGACCGCATCGGAACGGCTCTCGCGCCCGCGCCGCCACGGCAACCAGCCCCTCATGACAGGAAGTCGAGCTCAATGCGCTGCTGGAGCCGGCGGGCGATCCGCAGCGATTCCTTGAGGATCCGGCGGTCGATATCGTTGAGCGAGGCGAGATCGAGCAGGTTGGGGTTGGTCGACGGATCGCGCTGCCATCCTCCCGCCCGCTCCGTGCCTGGCTGCTCCCGCTGCCCTTCCTCCGCCGCTTCCCGTGCGATCTGCCCCCGCAGCCGCAGCATCTGCAGGAATTCGAACCCTCCGATCCAGCCTTCGCACTCGCGCGGCGGTACGCCCAGGGCCGGGCCGATCGCCTCGAACCGCGCGCGGGTGTTGACGGCGTCGATACCGTGCGCCAGCGCGTAGAGCCGCGCGGCGTCGACATAGATCATCGTGCCGTGCAGCTTGATGTCGAGCAACTCGCGGCCGCTCTGCAGGCGTGCATCGATGCCGCCCAGCCAGTCGAGCGGCACCCGATTGCGCAGCGCCGCCTCGGCGAGTTGCGGCAGGAAGCGGCGATGCTGCCCGACCAGCGACCCGATGGCCGGCCTGAGCCCGGCAGCCAGCTCGGCCCGGCCGGCGAGCACGCGATAGTCCAGCCAGATGCTGACGTCGAGCAGATCCTCGCCTTCGCCGCGCGCGATCCACTGCCGGAACCGCTCGAGCCATTCCTGCGCCGTCAGGCACCAGCGCGGATTGGATGCCATGACGCCGCCGCGGCACAGGGGATAACCACAAGCGTCGAGTGCGCGGTTGACGGCGCCGGCGAAGCTGAGCCATCGCGGACGGTCCGCCACCGCATCGCTGCTGTCAAACAGCAGGCCGTTGTCCTGGTCGGTCGCAATGGTCTGTTCCTCGCGCCCTTCCGAGCCTGCCGACAGCCAACACGCCTGGCGCAGGTCCAGCCGATAGCTCACGGCGACCAGCTCGAGCAGCCGGATGGCGAGCGCATCGTTGAGCCGGCTGATCAGCCGCGTCAACTGTCGCGCCTGCACGCCCTGGCTCAGCAGGGTGCCAGCGAAATCGTGGATATCCGCGCCGGCCTTGCGCAAGGCGTCGGGGTCGCGCGCGGATCGGATCGCCGTGCCGAGATCCTTGAGCGAGAGGCGCTGAATCGCGAACAGATCCCGCTCCGACACGATCCCGACCAGTCGCTCGCCCTGCGTGACCGGCACGTGCCGGATGCCGTGCTGGGACATGAGGAGCGCCGCATCGAGCGCCGAGTCCGCTGCGGCCAGCGTCCGCACCGGTCGCGTCATCACCGCCTCGATCGGCGTCGTCAATGGCAACTGCGCCAGGGCGATCCGGCCGAGCACGTCGTAGCGGGTGAGGATCCCCACCACCCTGCCCGCTTCGTCCACGACCGGCATCGATCCGAGCCGCTTGCGGTGCATCGTCTCGAGCACGGCGCCGATGGTGGTGCCGGGTTGCGCGCTCACCGCCGCACTGCGCAACAGCTCGCCCAGCGGTGTCTCCAGCGACTGCTCGGCGAGCGCCTGCGCGGCCTGGCCTTCGCGCAGCATCCGCTGCGACGCCTCGAGCAGGGTCAGGATGCTGCGGTTGAGGAAGTCGGCGAACGGAGCGCTGCGGGCAGCGACTCGATGCACTACGGCGGCGTCGATCCGCAGGCAGAAGGTGTCGAGGCGGGCCACGTAGCGCCCGAGCACCGCGCGCGCGGACATCATCGCGCCGAGCGGGAACAGGTCACCGGCCTCGAACTGGAAATCGGCCCCTTGTCCCTGCGGCGGTTGGTGGGTCACGCTGCCCGAGCGGATGCAAAAGAGATGCCGCACCTCGCCGTGCTCCGGCGCGACGATTGCCTCATCGGGCGCGTAGTACACCTGCTCGGAACCACGCACCAGCGCATCGACATCCGCCGCCTGCATGCCGAGGAACGGCGGCTTGCGCATCAGCTCCGCGCGCAGGTTGGCAAGCAGGCTCGGCGAGGGCGAAAGCGGATCGCTCATGGCAACGGATTGACCCGTCGCGCCAGCGGCGCGATCCGTTTGCAGCGACGGCTCATGCGGCCACCTCCGTCAGGGCACCAATGCAAACGGCCCCATTCCATCGGAACGGGGCCGCCTGGTCAACGCCGGGCATCGTCCGGGCGCTCACGCGCCTCGCCGAACCCGGATAGTGCCGGCATCAGCGCATCGGCTATCCGCCCTGCACCACGTCGCGCACTACCGGCAGCACCCTCATGCCGCCTTCAGGTTCGGATAGCGCACATGCTCCACCAGGTCCTGCGTCTCCTGGCGCGGCGCTCCCGTCAGCAGGCTCACCACGATGATCAGGAGGAACCCGAGCGGCACCCCGAACAGCCCGGCGGAGATCGGCTGGATGCCCCACCAGGTGTAGTCGGCTACCGGGCCGGTGACGCCGAAGAGCCCGCGCAGCCAGGGCTGGGTGGTGGCCATGTAGTAGAAGGTGACGGCCAGGCCGCCGATCATGCCGACCACCGCACCCCACTTGTTGGCGCGCTTCCAGAAGATGCCCAGCGTGAGCGCGGGGAAGAACGCCGCGGCAGCGAACGAGAAGGCCGCCGACACCAGGAACAGGATGTCGGCCGGCTTCAGCGATGCCACGTAGGCTGCGCACAAGGCGACGACCAGCAGGAGCGCCTTCGACACGCCCACACGGCGCGCCGTCGTCGCGCTCGGGTCGATCATCTTGTAGTACAGGTCGTGGCTCAAGGCATTGGCAATGGTCAGCAACAAACCGTCGGCGGTGGACAGCGCCGCCGCCAGTCCGCCGGCGGCAACCAGGCCGGAGATTACGTAAGGCAAGCCGCCGATCTCGGGTGTCGCCAGCACGATGATGTCGCCGCCGATCTTGATCTCCCCGAGCTGCAGGATGCCGTCCTTGTTGACATCGGTCACCGATAGCAGGGTTGGATCGACATGCTGCCAGTTGGCGACCCATGCCGGCAGGTTCGCGAACGGCGTGCCGACCACGAAGTTGAACATCTCGAACTTCACCAGCACCGCCAGCGCCGGCGCGGTGAAGTAAAGCAGGAAGATGAAGAACAGCGACCAGGTCACCGAGTTGCGAGCTTCCCGGACGCTTGGGGTGGTGTAGTAGCGCACCAGGATGTGCGGCAGCGCCGCGGTGCCGACCATCAGGCAGAAGATCAGCGCGAGGAAGTTGCGCCGCGACTCGTTGAAGGTCTTCTGTGCGGCCGCGTCGCCCTCAGGATTGCCGGCGAACTGCTGCGCATGACGCGGCATGCCACCGAGTGGCCTGGCGCGGGCCGTGTTGTCGTTGCGGGCCGCGGTCCAGGCCCTGGTGGCAGCTTCCGCATCCGCCGGCACCGCCGCCAGCGCGGCCTCTGCAGCCTGGACTTCCGCCGCCGGCGCATTGGCGGCCTTCAGGTCCGCCACGCGCTTCTGCGCCGCCGCCTTGTCGGCGGCCAGCGCCGCCGGCACGTCCTTCAGCTTGGCGGAGAATTCGTCGGCCCTGGCCTTGAAGATCGCCTGGACCTCTTTCTCCTTCGGATCGTTGATCAGCTTTTCTTCGATCTGGGTGACGGTCTGCAGCTTGTTGCCGTAGGCGAACTGCGGAACCGGCACGCCGGACTGCTGCACGCCGAGCCAGACCACCGGGATCATGTAGGCGATGATCAGGATGATGTACTGCGCCACCTGCGTCCAGGTCACTGCCCGCATCCCGCCGAGGAAGGAGCAGACCAGGATGCCGGCGAGCCCGAGGAAGACCCCGATCTCGAATGCCAGCCCGGTCAGTCGCGCCGTGATGATGCCGACGCCCACGATCTGCGCGACCACGTAGGTGAACGAGCAGAGGATGGCGGCGAAGATGCCGATCAGCCGTGGCAGGTTGCCCTCATAGCGGGCGCCGAGGAAGTCGGGAATGGTGAACTGCCCGAACTTGCGGAGGTACGGCGCAAGAAAGAACGCCACCAGGCAATAGCCGCCGGTCCACCCCATGATGAAGGCGAGGCCGCCATAGCCGGAGAGATACAAGGTACCAGCCATGCCGATGAACGACGCGGCGCTCATCCAGTCAGCGCCGGTGGCCATGCCGTTGTACATCGCCGGAACCCGACGGCCTGCCACGTAGTATTCGGCGGCTTCCGTCGTGCGGCTCATGATGCCGATGCCGGCGTACAGGCCGATGGTGGCGAGCAGGAAGATGATGCCGATCCAATCCCTCGGCAGGCCCATCTGCTCAAGGATCGCCAGCACGATCACGAAAAGGATGAAGCCGCCGATGTACCAGCCATAGACCTTGTTGAGTTGCCGCTTGAACGCCGCGTTGTCCGCCGCGGCGTTGCCGGATTCGCCGGCTGCGAAGATGCTTGCCATTTTGCTATTCCCCTTCGGCGACGCCGTACTCGCGATCGAGCCGGTTCATCGTCCGTGCGTAGTAGGCGATCATCAGCACGTAAATGATCAGTGCGCCCTGTCCGCCGACCCAGAAGCTGAAGGGCCAGCCGAAGAACGTGAAGTTCAGGTCACGGGCGAAGTAACCCACCCCGAATGTGACGAGGAACCAGATCACCATCAGCACGGCGGTGATCCTCAGGTTCTTGCGCCAGTACTCGCGCTGCCTCTCGGTCAATGTCAGTGTCATGTCGCGACTCCTCCTGGTTTTGCGTTCTTCATCCGGATCTCCGGCAGATTCCTCTTCCAGCGGCTAGCGTGCGCCGATCTCGCGCTCGAGCTGCGCCGCCACCTTCGGTTCGAAGCCCTTGAGATGGGCGATGATGCGGCGCGCTTCGTCCGGCTGCTGGCGATCCATCTGCACGCGCGCCAGCTGGTACCAGCCGTAGGGACTCATCGGCTGCAGCTCGGTATTGCGCTTGAGCGCGGCGGCAGCCTCGTCGTAGCGGCGCTGCCCGATGAGGGCGAGTCCCAGGCCGTACCAGGCCCGATCGAGCTTAGGATCGAGGGCCAGCGCCCGGCGGAAGCTCGCTTCCGCAGCGACCAGCTCGCCTTCGCCTTCCTGCAGGAAGGCGAGGTTGAACCAGTCGGCCGCGCTACGCTCGGGATGTGCGGCGACGAGGCTGCGCAGGTCGTCGATCGCCTGGCGCTTGTTGCCCAGTTGCGCATGAGCATGGGCTCGGTTGACCAGGGCGTAGGCATTTTGCGGATGCCTGGCAAGCTCCTGGTCCAGAAGCTGAGTGACCTTCTCGTAGCGGTTGAACATGAAGGCTGCAACGACTTGCAGCTTCAGCATCGCTTGTCCCCGATCCTTGCGTTCAGCAGGCATGAGATCTACCGCCGGTTCCCGGTCATTCGGGCGGATCATCGTACAGGCCGCTGACTTCGCCCTTACTCTGCGCCTCCCAGCGTCACATGGCCGCGACGAAGATTCAATCCTGGTAAGCGGATCGTCAGATTTTGACTACACCACGGGCTCGGCCAGTTCCCCGGCCGACCGTGCCTCCGCGGCACTCAGCGGCAGGCCTGAAGGCCGATCTGCATGCACAGGTTGATCTTGTAGCCGGTCACCACCAACCAGACGAGCAGCAGGAGGAGGAAGGTGGCGAGCGGCACGTGCTGGTCGAGCACGATCCGCGGGGTGATCAGGCGGGTGAGCCTGATGAACGGCCGGACCAGGACGTCGAGCACGCCGTAGAACGGGTTGCCGGCGCGCTTGGCGCCGGCCAGGAGGCCGAGGATGAAGCGTCCCACCAGGGCCAGCAACGCGATTTCGGCAACCAGCTTGATCGCAGAGACCAATAGCAGCATCAAACCCCCGGGGAGCGGATGTAATCGACGAGATCGAGCGTCTTTTGCGACGGGCGCGGCGTCATCAGGCTGACGAGCACGATCATGAAAAAGCCGAGCGGCACCCCGAAGACACCGGCGGCGTTCGACTTGATGTCCCACCACAAGGCGTCCGCCAGCGGCGTCTGGATGCCGAACACCGACCGCAGCCAGGGCTGCGTCGTGCACAGGTAGTAAAGGGTGACGCCGAAGCCGCTGATCATGCCGGCGACCGCACCGAGTCCGGTGGCTCGCCGCCAGAAGATGCCGAGGACCAGCGCCGGAAAGAAGCCCGCTGCCGCGAGCGAGAACGCCGCGGCGACCATGTCCAGCACCCCCGCGGGTCGGCTGGCCGCCACCATCGCCGCCATGCCCGCCACCAGCAGCAGCAGCACCTTCGCCAGCAGCACGCGCTGGGCGCTCGTGGCGCGCGAATTGACCATGCGGAAGTAGAAGTCGTGCGACAGCGCATTGGCGATGGTGAGCAGCAGCCCATCGGCGGTGGACAGGGCCGCCGCCAGGCCGCCGGCCGCGACCAGGCCGGAGACCACGTATGGCAGCCCGGCGATCTCCGGCGTCGCCAGCGTGACGATGTCCTGGTTGATGCGGATCTCCGCCAGTTGCACGAGCCCGTCGCCATTCACGTCCGTCACCCCGAGCAGCCCGGGGTCGAGCGAGCGCCAGGCATGGACCCACGGCGGCAGCGCCGAGAAGCTGGTCCCGACCAGGCCGTCGTAGATCAGCAGCTTGACGAGTACCGCCAGCGCCGGCGCGGACAGGTAGAGGAGCACGATGAAGCCAAGCGACCAGGCCACCGATTGCCGCGCCTCGCGCACGCTCGGCGTGGTGTAGAAGCGCATCAGCACATGCGGCAATGCCGCCGTGCCGACCATCAGGCAGAACACCAGCGCGAGGAAGTTCCTGCGGCTGGCGTTGCGCTCCTTTTCGGTGGCGCCCGGAAACGGTTCCGCCTGGGGTATCGGCGGCGCAGCATGCGCATCATCCGCCGCCTGCCGCGCCCACAGCTCGCGTGCTTCCTGCTCGCTGCGGGGGAACTGCGCCACGTCGCGTTCGGCGAGGTGGACCTCGGCCGGATTGCCCGCCGCCCGCGCCCGGCTCATGCGCTCTTCCAGCGCCTCCTTGGCGGCCGCGTAGGCCTGCTGCGGATTGTCGAGGTTGGCATCGGCAATCGCGGCGCGTTGCGCGAAGACCGCCCGCACCTCCTGCTCGCGTGGATCATGCAGCAGCACCTGCTCGATGCGGGTCAGCCGCTCGACGTCCGCGCCGTAAGTCAGTTGCGGCAGCGGGAAACCCGACAGCTTCATGCCGATCCAGACGAGGGGGACCGTGTAGGCGATGATCAGCACGATGTACTGCGCCACCTGGGTCCAGGTGACGGCCTTCATGCCGCCGAGGAAGGAGCACACCAGCACGCCGGTCAGCCCGAGGAAGATGCCGACGGTGAAGTCGACCCCGGTGAGCCAGGTGGTGATCAGGCCGACGCCGTAGATCTGCGCCACCACATAGGTGAAGGAACAGATCAGGGTAATGATGACCGCCAGCAGACGAGGGATGTGCCCGCCGTAGCGCGCGCCGAGGAAGTCGGGGACCGTCCACTGCCCGAACTTGCGCAGGTAAGGCGCGAGGAACATCGCGATCAGCACGTAGCCGCCGGTCCAGCCCATCACGAACGCGAGGCCGGCATAGCCCTGCAGGTAGATGCCGCCGGCGACACCGATGAACGACGCCGCGGACATCCAGTCGGCGGCCGTCGCCATGCCGTTGAAGGCGGCCGGCACACGACGCCCCGCCACGTAGTACTCGTTGGGGTCGTTGGTGCGGTTGATGACGCCGACGTAGGCATAGAGCAGCAGAGTGCTGCCGAGGAAGAGGTAGCCGATGGTCTGGCGGGTGATGCCGCGCTGCTCCAGCAGGCCGAGCAGGAGCACGAACAGGGCGAAGCCGAGCGCGTACCAGCCGTAGATGCGATACAGGCGCGCGGAAAGCGCCCGTCCGACGAGCGCGCCCGTGTTCATCGGCCGCGCGCCGTCCGCGCGGCCGGGGCTGAGGGACGCGGTCTCAGAGCGACTGCTTCAGCTGCTCGAGGATGGCAGGGTTCTCCAGGGTCGAGACGTCCTGCGTGATCTCCTCTCCCTTGGCCAGCGACCGCAGCAGGCGCCGCATGATCTTGCCTGAACGGGTCTTCGGCAGGTTGTCGCCGAAGCGGATGTCCCGCGGCTTGGCGATCGCGCCGATCTCCTTGCCGACCCAGTTGCGCAACTCCGTGGCCACCTTCTTCGCCTGCTCGCTATCGGGCCGGGCGCCCTTCAATACCACGAACGCGCAGATCGCCTCGCCGGTGGTCTCGTCCGGGCGCCCGACGACCGCCGCCTCGGCGACCAGCTCGTGCGCCACCAACGCCGACTCGACCTCCATGGTGCCGAGGCGGTGTCCGGAGACGTTGAGGACGTCGTCGATGCGGCCCATGATCCAGAAGTAGCCGTCGGCATCCACCGTGGCACCGTCGCCGGCGAGGTAGTACTTGCCCTTGAAGTCATCCGGGTAGTAGCTCTTGCGGAACCGATCCGCGTCGCCCCAGATGGTGCGGATCATCGATGGCCACGGCTTCTTGATCACCAGGAAGCCGCCCTTGCCCCGCTCCACGTCGTTGCCGCTTTCATCGACGATGGCTGCCGCGATGCCCGGGAGGGGCATGGTGCAGGAACCCGGCTTGAGCGGATGCACGCCGGGCAGCGGCGAGATCATGTGGCTGCCCGTCTCGGTCTGCCACCAGGTGTCCACCACCGGGCACTTCTCGTTGCCGACGTTCTTGTAGTACCACATCCAGGCTTCCGGATTGATCGGCTCGCCGACCGAGCCGATGATCCGCAACGACGACAAATCGTACTTCGACGGATGGTGCTCCGGCGAAACGTTGCCGGCCTTGATCAGCGAGCGGATCGCCGTCGGTGCGGTATAGAACACGCTGCACTTGTGGCGCTGGATCATCTCCCAGAAGCGCCCCGCATCCGGATAGGTGGGCACGCCTTCGAAGACGATCTCGGTGGCGCCGCAGGCGAGCGGGCCGTAGGTGACATAGGTGTGGCCGGTGACCCAGCCGACGTCGGCGGTGCACCAGAAGACATCGTCCGGCTTGATGTCGAATACCCACTTCATCGACAGCATGGCCTGCAGCAGGTAGCCCGCCGTCGCATGCTGGACGCCCTTCGGCTTGCCGGTGGAGCCCGAGGTGTAGAGCACGAAGAGCGGATGCTCGGCGCCGACGAAGACCGGCTCGCAGGTGGTGGGCTGGCTGGCGGTGACGTCGTGCATCCAGGTATCGCGGTCCTCGACCCATTGCACCTTCTCGCCGGTGCGGCGGTAGACGATCACCTTGCGCACCGCCTCGCAACCGCCCATGGCAAGCGCCTCGTCGACGGCAGGCTTCAACGGCAGCGTCTTGCCGCCGCGCATCTGGCCGTCGGCGCAGATCACCAGGGAGGCGCCGGTATCGACGATGCGTTCCTGCAGGGACTTGGACGAGAAGCCGCCGAACACCACCGAGTGGATGACGCCCAGCCTGGCGCAGGCCTGCATCGCGACGATCGCTTCGATCGACATCGGCAGGTAGAGGATGGCGCGGTCGTCCTTCTTGTAGCCCAGCGCGGCGATGCCATTGGCGAACTGGCAGACTCGCGCATGGAGCTCCTTGTAGGTGATCCTGGTGACCTTGCCGTCGTCGGCCTCGAAGATCACCGCTGTCCGGTTCTCGACCGGTGTCCCGAGGTGGCGGTCAAGGCAGTTGTAGGACGCATTCAGCGTGCCGTCCTCGAACCACTTGAAGAACGGCGCATTCGACTCGTCGAGCGAGCGGGAGAATGGCGTCTTCCACAGCAGCTGCTCGCGCGCCAGGCGGCCCCAGAACCCGGCATGGTCGGCCTCGGCCTCGGCGCACAGCGCCCGATACTGCTCCATCCCGGCAACGGCGGCCTGCCTGGCGAGGGGCTCCGGCGGCGGGAACACCCGATCCTCGACCAGCACCGATTCGATTTGCTTTGACACGCTCTCCTCCTCTCGTCCTTGCCTTGCTGACGCTGATTGATCCCGGACCGCCTCGCCTGCCGCACCCTGCCGGATGCCTGCATCCGCTACAGGATGCCTGCTGGGCATGCGCCTGCGGCTACTTTAGTACCGCGAGGCACGGTTGGCCAGTCTCGCCGGCCGTATTGTGGACCATTCCGGCGCCGCGCTGCCGCGCAGATGCAGATTGCGCTCGGCAGCGCATGGCAGCCGCGAGCGGATGGCCCTGGCGAAATCCCCGGCTGCGTGAAGCCCGGAGCGACGTCATCTCTGGATGCGTCCTACTTGGTCAACCAGACCAAGGCGCGGGCCTTCATGTCGTGGACGAGCAGGAACTGCCCGTCGCTGGGAAGCGCAGTATCCGCCGCGGCCTGCGAGCATTTCGACCGGGGATAGCACGCGGTCTTCGCAACCGAACGCCAGGATCGTCGGACCTCGCCCTCGCGTCGAGGCGACCGACAATCCCTGGTGGCAGCAGTGCATCGGCTGCTCAGGCCGCCGGTCGTTGCCCGCGCCCTCGTCCGCAGGGGTTTTTAGAATCAATGACTTAGACGAATCGGGCGGGGGCATTCCACCGTCATGCAGCGGTCATCTGGAACCGCAGCAACGCGGCTCAACGGCTCGCCAGCGACCGAGCCTCGCGAATCTCATCTCGGTTGCTGTCGGCGCCTTGGGTGAGTTGCACCAGACTACGCAGGTACTCGCCGCTCTTCCCCTTGTCGCCTGAGGAACTGGCCGCCCGCGCCGCACCGAAAAAGCCACGCAGGCGGTTCGGCGTGTTCTTCATCGACGTCTCATACTCCTTCAACGCGCCGGCGGGATCGTCCTGCAGCAGCAACATGTCGGCGAGCAGCTCACGCATCGGATACAGCCGGTTCTCCATGGCGACATGCTTTGCGCTGCTGTCTTCCAGGTCGGCGGCGGCACGCATCAACTTCAGCCCTTGCGGCTTGTCCCCTGACTGTTGCGCAACCCATGCCTGCGCGCTCAATACCTGCACGTCCACCTGCTCGGCCCAGTATGGCTGGCCCGCCTTCAACAGCCCGTCACGCAAGCCCGTCAGCTTGTCGATGTCCCGCTCCGCGGCAGTCACGTCGCCACTGCGGGCAGCCCCTATTGCGCGCGCGAAATGCGTGATCGCCTCGGCAGGCGGAAAAGGGGTACCAATCGGCTGCAGCTGTGCAGCCCCCTTCCAGTCCTGGCGCTCCAGGTAGTAGCGGGCGGGGACGGCCGCACGGGCCGTATTGCCGGCCGAAATGGCGCCAACCACCTTCTTGATCGCCGCGCTCTCGTCAATCAAGGCTCGTGCCTTGGCGTCCTGCCCTAGCTGCAGGTAGGCGTACTGCATGAAATCATATGAGTGCGGCACGCCCGCTAGTGCACCATCCAGTTTCACCTGGGCAGCATACGCGTTCGCGATCTCCACGGTTTTGATGTTTGAAGCGATCGACTCCTGCCACATGCCAACCATCGAGTAGATGTGCGAGGGCATGTGCTGGGCATGGGGCGCCGCCGGCGCCATTTGCGCGTACTTGTTCGCTGCCCCGATGCCGCGATGCGCGATCGGTGCGAAATCGTAGCTGTGGATGAGGTAGTGCGTAATGCCCGGATGGCCGGGATACTTCTCGACCAATGGCTCGAGGATCTCGATGGCCTTCTGCAGCGGCTCCATCGACTTGTGGTCGAAGATCTCGTTGAGCGCAAGTGCGTGGAAGATCTTGGCCTCGACGTCTTCCGGATACTTGCGACTCAAGCGCTCCATCGCCTGCTCGTAGTTCTGCGAGCGGGTGCGCTGATCGACCTTGTCGTGGTCCTTGTAGACCTCCTTCAGCGCCGCAAGCCAGTCCTGCTCTCGCTGGGTCTTCGGGCCGATGGCCTCGCCCTTTTCCACCGCATCGAGCCCCCGTTGCAAGGTAGCCGCGTCCCATGGCCCGACCAACGGATTGGGACGCTGGCTGAGTGCTATCCCCCAGTAAGCGATCGCACATGAAGGATCCGCCTCGGCAACCGCGTTGAACGCCTTCACCGTCTCCGGAAAGGCGAACGAATGCACCATCGCGAGAGCCCGGTTGAACTGCTGCTGTCCCTCAGCGGTGCACGACGTTTCGAAAGCCACTTCACCGAAGCTTCCGTGCATTCCGTGCGATGCGTCGGGTTCAGGCGTCGCGGCAACGCTCACGGCCGCAATGCCCGACAAAGCCAACGCACACGATCCAAGGCGCTTGTCCATCGATATCTCCTTGTGTCATCGTCCCTGGCCAAGAAAATGAACACCTGCTCGGGAAAGGCGTCCCCTTACACCGCCTGCGTTCTGCGTCCGGAAGACGCTGCAAGGATGTGAGGACGACACATCGAGGCACTTGGTTGGAGGCGCGCGATCGAGCAGCTGCCCTGCGATTCCTTGAGATGGAACTATCCAACGAGGCCCAACTGCGTACCGGCACGGTCGCAGTGAAATTGGTGCGCTCACTTGATGGAGAGCGGCGCAGTCTGTTCCACGAACCTACTCTTCACACTCCACACAGTCAACACGACTCCGAGGACTCGGCTGTCACGCTGCAGCAGCTGCGGGACCAGGGCTTCAGCGAGGAGGCCGTGGCGGCCGGGACGTCACGGGTGGCCCGTGTCCACCGACGCGTTCGATTACGCGGTCGAGAGCGATCGTGGCCGCGTCCACGCCTGAATGCCGGCTACCCGGGGACTCGGATTCGCGGTGGTACTCGATGGTTGGGTGCGTAAGGCACCGTCCCCACGGCCTAGTAGAATCAACGACTTAGATGAACCGAGCGTCCATTGATGACATCGCTCAGTGGGCATTTCAACGTCCCGGTCGACATCCCTAACTTGTTGAATTTCAAGGACTATCTTGGCCACCATCACCCAGGCTGATCTCGTCGAATCGATCGCGGCGGGACTGCAGTACATCAGCTACTACCACCCCGAAGACTATATCCGCCATCTCGCCGGCGCCTACGAGCGCGAGCAGAGTCCGGCGGCGCGCGACGCCATCGCCCAGATCCTCACCAATTCGAGGATGTGCGCCGAAGGCAAGCGCCCGCTTTGCCAGGACACCGGCATCGTCAACGTCTTCCTGCGCGTCGGCATGGACGTGCGCTGGTCAGGCTTCACCGGCTCGCTCGAGGACGCCGTCAACGAAGGCGTGCGCCGCGGCTACATGCATCCGGACAACACGCTGCGGGCGTCGATCGTTGCCGACCCCCAGTTCGAGCGCAAGAACACCCGCGACAACACGCCGGCGGTGGTGCACGTGCAGCTGGTGCCGGGCGACAAGGTCGACGTGCGGCTCGCCGCCAAGGGGGGCGGCTCGGAGAACAAGTCGAAGCTGGCGATGCTCAATCCCTCGGATTCCATCGTCGACTGGGTCCTCAAGACCGTGCCAACCATGGGCGCCGGCTGGTGCCCGCCCGGCATGCTCGGCAGCGGCATCGGCGGCACCGCCGAAAAGGCGGTGCTGATGGCCAAGGAATCGCTGATGGACCCGATCGACATGAGCGAGCTGCTGGCGCGCGGACCGCAGGACAAGTTCGAGGAATTGCGCATCGAGCTGTACCAGAAGGTCAATGCGCTGGGCATCGGCGCCCAGGGCCTCGGCGGCCTGACCACGGTGCTCGACGTCAAGATCATGACCTATCCGACCCATGCGGCCGGCAAGCCGGTGGCGATGATCCCGAATTGCGCGGCCACCCGCCATGCGCATTTCGTGCTCGACGGCAGCGGCCCGGCCTATTGCGAGCCGCCATCGCTGGACGCCTGGCCGAAGGTCGACTGGGCGCCGGACGCGAAGACCTCCCGCCAGGTCGATCTCGACAACCTCACCGCCGAGGAAGTCGCCGCCTGGCAGCCGGGACAGACGCTGCTGCTGTCCGGCAAGCTGCTGACCGGCCGCGACGCCGCGCACAAGCGCATCCAGGACATGCTGGCCCGCGGCGAGCCGCTGCCGGTGGACTTCAAGGGCCGGGTGATCTACTACGTCGGACCGGTCGATCCGGTGCGCGACGAGGCGGTTGGTCCGGCAGGGCCAACCACCGCGACCCGGATGGACAAGTTCACCGACATGATGTTGCAGCAGACGGGGTTGCTGGCGATGGTCGGCAAGGCCGAACGCGGGCCGGCGGCGATCGAGGCAATCCGCCGCCGCAAGGCTGCCTACCTGATGGCGGTGGGCGGCGCCGCCTACCTGGTATCCAAGGCGATCCGCAAGGCGCGCGTGGTCGGCTTCGCCGACCTCGGCATGGAAGCGATCTACGAATTCGAAGTGAAGGACATGCCGGTCACCGTAGCCGTCGACGCGCAGGGCACGTCGGTGCACGAGACCGGACCGAAGGAATGGCAGGCAAGGATCGCCGCCATTCCGGTGACCATCGCCTGACCCGCAGCACAGCACCACCGTGACCGACAAGCGACCCGGGCGCCGCAGGGAGGATGCTGCAGCCCGGGATCCCAACGCAGCACCGGACAGGAAGCGCCGGATGACCCTGCAGACCGCCTTGAACGTGGTACTCGGGATCACCACGCTACTGCTTTCCCTGGTCCTCTGGTCGGTCAAGCGGCACCGCGATCCCGTGCTGACGGTCGAGCGGACCGATCCGGTGGCCGACCTGGTCCCATCGATCGCCGGGTTGACGCATGGCGCGGTGATCGCCGGCAATGCGGTCGAGATCCTCGAGAACGGCGCCTTTTTCGACGCGATGTTCGAGGACATCCGCAAGGCCCGGGCTTCGGTGCATTTCGAGACTTTCCTCTGGAAGGACGGCGTCCTCGGGCGCCGCCTGGTCGACGCACTGGTGGAACGGCGGCGGGCCGGTGTCGAAGTGCGGGTGCTGGTCGATGCCGATGGCGGCAAGGAAATGGGCGAGGAGGCCCAGCGCCGGCTACGCGAGGCCCATTGCAAGTTCGCCTTCTTTCATCGCAAGCGGCTGCGCGACATCGGCAAGGTCAATCGCCGCGACCATCGCAAATTGCTTGTCATCGACGGCCGTGTCGGCTATGCCGGCGGGCATTGCATCGTCGATCTCTGGCTGGGCGACGCCCGCAACAGCGGCGAGGTGCGCGACGTCGGCATCCGCATGCAGGGCCCGATCGTCAGCGACCTGCAATCGACCTTCAGCGAGAACTGGGTCGACGACACCGGCGAGCTGTTCGTCGGCACACACGTGTTCCCCGAAATCGAGAAAGCCGGCAAGGTGACGATGCATGTCGCGCGGGTCAAGCCGGAAGGCGCGCCGCCCGCCGTCAAGATACTTCACCACCTGGTGCTTGGGCTGGCGCGCGAGCGGCTGTGGATCCAGAACCCCTACTTCCTGCCCGACCGAGAGGCGATCGACGCGATGGTGAAGGCGGTCCGGCGCGGCGTCGATGTGCGGGTGATGGTGCCGTCGGCGGAAGCGTCGGACTTCCCGGTCGTGCAGCATGCCGCGCATCGCAATTTCGAGACCCTGCTCGCCGGCGGCGTGCGGATCTTCGAGTACCCGAAGACGCTGCTGCACCAGAAGGTGATGACGATCGACGGCATCTGGTCGGCGATCGGGTCGAGCAACTTCGACGACCGGTCGTTCGAGATCAACGACGAGGTCACGCTGGGCCTGGTCGACGCCGGCGTGGCGGCCCGCTTCGAGGCCATCTTCGAGAAGGATGCGCGCGAATGCGCCGAGCTCGAGCTCGGCAAATGGCGCGAGCGCGGCCTGTGGCACAGGCTCAAGGACAACGCGCTCTATTTGTTCAACGAGCAGCTCTGAGCGGGACGGGCGGCGCCGCGGCGGTGGCGACGGGTGTCGAGCTGTTGAAGATTTGGTGCGCAGTGACGGTCGCCGCGCTGAAGTCCACTAGGCTGTGACCATCGCCTGCGAAGTGCCGTCGTTGCGTGCATAGCCTTCGCGGATCTGGTTGGACCGCGCTTCGGAACGACGGCCGCAGGCTCTAAGCAGCAAGGGTGTCGATGCCGGCCTTGGCAATCTGCAGGTCCTCGGTTGACTTGACGCCGGAGACGCCGACCGCGCCGATCACCTGGCCGTCGATGACGATCGGGGCGCCGCCCTCGAGGAGTGCGTGCAGTTGCGGCACCGACAGGAACGAGGTGCGGCCTTCGTTGATCATCTTCTCGTACGAGCCGCTCTCGCGTCGGCCCAGCGCGGAGGTGCGCGCCTTTTCGGTGGCGATGTAGGCCGACAACGGCGCCGCCCCGTCAAGTCGCTGCATCGCAAGCAGGTGGCCACCATCGTCGACGATGGCGATCGAGACAGCCCAGCCATGCTGGACCGCGGTGGCGGTGGCGGCAGCGAGGATCTTCTGGACGTCGGCGAGTTCGAGGACGGCTTTGTTCATCATGTCAGTCAGGGTCTCTGTTGTCGGGCGATCGAGCGCGGGCGGCTACTCTACCATCGCCGCCGCCCGGGTGCCGCGCGCCGGGTCGAGGCGGGCCAGCAGCACCAGCCCCAGCACGAAGAACAAGCCGGTGGCGAGGAAGGCGATGCGGTGGTTGCCGGAGGTGACCCAGGTGACCAGGCCATAGGTCAGCGGCCCGATCACCGCGGCCAGCCGGGTGGCGAAGGCCCACAGGCCATAGAACTCGGCCAGCCGCCCTGCCGGCGCGAGCGCTCCGACCAGCGCCCGGCCGCATGACTGGCTCGATCCCATGCACAAGCCCGCCAGCGTCGCCGCCACCCAGAAGAACACCCGGGTGGTGCTGAAGCTGGCGACCAGCACCATCGCGATCCAGGCGACCAGCGTCACCGCCAGCGCCCGCTTGTGGCCGATGCGATCCTCGGCATAGCCGAAGAGGAAGGCGCCGGCCGCCGAGGCGATGTTGACCAGGAACACCAGCGCCATCGTCTCCTGCTGCTGGAAACCCATGACCTGCTCCGCGTACACTGCCGCCAGCGCGATGACCACCGCGATTCCCGCCTGGTAGGCGGCCCCGGTCCACAGCAGGCGCCGGAAGTCGGGGAAGGCGATCGTGCGGCGCGCCGACTCCCGGAGGTCCAGCAGCGACGCCACCAGGCCGCCGCGGCGCGCCCGGCTTCCCTCCCCGCCCATCGGCAGCTGCGGCACCGCCCGCTCGCGCAGCACCAGGAAGGTCGGCAACGCCGCCACCGCATAGATTGCGGCGGTGATGAGCATGGTGACCGGGACGAACTGCTCGGCCGACTCGCCGCGCGACTGGGCGCTGATCACGTAGGCGAGCGACAGCCCCAGCGCCAGCATGCCGCCGAAGTAGCCGAAGCTCCAGCCCCAGCCGGACACGCGACCAAGCGCGGTGGGCCGGGCGAGCTCCGGCAGGAAAGCGCCGCACAGCATGTCGCCCATCGAATAGAAGTAGTTGGAGACGATCACCAGCAGCATCGCCAGCGCGAGATCGCCGCGTCCGCACCAGGCAAGGCCGGCGGTGGCCACGACGCAGCCGAGGGTGGCGACCGCCAGCAGGCGCTTCTTGGACGCCTGGCGATCGGCCAGCGCGCCGATGGCCGGCATGGTCAGCAGCACCGCGAGATTCGACAGGCCGAGAATGGCGGTCCAGGCGAGCGTGCCCCAGGACCCACCATCGGCCACGACGCCGACGAAGTAGGCATTGAAGACCGCCGTCAGCACGACGGTGGTGTAGCCGGAGTTGGCGAAGTCGTAGGACGACCAGGCAACGACCTCGCGGCCCTTCACCCCGTCGTTCAGGGCACTGCGATCGAAAATGGTCATTGGGGCACCCGGGGTGCTTCGCGGCTTCCTGCAGGACGGGACGAGTCCTCCTTCGGAAGGTCGCGCGGAGGGCTCAGACGGTACAAGAGCCGGCCGATGATCTCGCGCACCGCGAGGTGCGATGTCGACAGCGCGCGTTCGGAGGGCACCAGCTTGAGCCAGGAGAAACGGCCGGCGCCACCGATGAACGAATGCGGCGCCGGCACCACCCGGAAGCCGGCACCGGTGTAGGCACCCTCGGCACGGAGCATGTGATAGGCGTGGGTGACCAGCAGGACGCGCCGGATGCCTGCGGGCTGCAGCATCGCAGCGGTGGCGCGGGCGCTCTCGCCGGTGTCGCGCGAGGTCGCCTCCACCCATTTGACCGGCGTGCCGAAGTCACCCTCCAGCACCCGGCGCATCAGCTCCGCCTCCGGATCGCCGCCACCCAGGGTGACGCCGCCGCTGATCAGCACCGGCAGCCTGGTCAGGCGCGCGAGCCGGTGCGCATGCAGCACCCGTTCGAGAGAGGCTGCGCTGAGCCGATTGGGCGCCCGGCTGGCGGCGCCGTCGGTGGTGGAGCCGCCAGCCAGCAGGACGATCGCCTGCGGCGACTCGTCGGGCTTCTCCCGCCAGCGCGCCTGGCGCTCGGTCGGCAACCGCGCCGGCGGCGGGTCGAGCATCGCGTACGGCGCCTCGACCCAGGCCATGAGCCGTTCCGACACGATGGGCATCGACAAGCCCAGGCCCGTCACCAGGCCAAGCGCGACCAGCAGGCGGCCCAACCAGCGCAGGCGGCGCGCCAGCAGCAAGCCGAGCGCGATCAGCAGGAAGCAGAAAGTGGGCGGCAACAGCCAGGGAGACAGGTACCCCTTGACTGCGAACGGCACCATCAACCGGCGATCGCCTGGTGCACCTGGTCGAGCGCCGCGGGGTCCTCGATGGTGCTGACATCGCCCGGGTCACGGCGTTCGCAGATCGCCTGGATGGCCCGGCGCACCACCTTGCCGGAGCGGGTCTTCGGCAGCGCCTGCACGAAGTGGATCCGGGCGGGGCGCGCCACCGCCCCCAGTTGCTTGTCGACGATCTTCATCAGCTCGCCTTCCAGCGCCAGCCGCGCCTGCGTTAGCGCCTGTGCATCGGCAAACCGCTCGCGGGCGAATGCCTGGGCGTCGCGCAGGACGGCGAAAGCGGTCGCCACCTGGCCCTTGAGCGGGTCGGCGGTGCCGATGACGGCGCATTCGGCCACCGCCGGATGGCTGCTGATCGATTCCTCGATCTCACGGGTGCCGAGCCGGTGGCCGGCGACGTTGATGACGTCGTCAGTGCGACCGAGGATGAAGTGGTAGCCGTCGCTGTCGCGGATGCCCCAGTCGAAGGTCGAATAAAGCATCTCGCCCGGAATGCTCTTGAAATAGGTGTCGACGAAGCGCTGGTCGTCGCCCCAGACGGTCTGCATGCAGCCGGGCGGCAGCGGCGGCGCGATCGCAAGCACGCCCTTCTGGTTGTCCGCCAGCGACTTGCCGGTGGTCTCGTCGACGATGCGCACGTCGTACCCGGCCATCGCGACGCCGGGGCTGCCCCAGCGCGTCGCGAGCGGCTCGACGCCGGGAAAGCCGTTGGCCACGGTGAGGATCGGCCAGCCCGATTCGGTCTGCCAGTAGTTGTCGACGACCGGGCGGGACAAGCCGTCCGAAATCCAGCGCGCCGTCGGTTCGTCGAGCGGTTCGCCGGCGAGGAACAGCGCCTTGAGGCTGCTGGTGTCGTGGCGCTTGAGCAGCGCCGGATCCTGGCGCTTGAGCACGCGAATGGCGGTCGGCGCCGAGAACATCACGGCCACCCGGTACTGCTCGACCAGCTTCCAGAGGATGGCGCCATCCGGCCGCACCGGCGTGCCTTCGTACATGATCGTCGCCATGCCGGCAAGCAGTGGGCCGTAGATGATGTAGGAATGGCCGACCACCCAGCCGATATCGCTGGTGGTGAAGAAGGTCTCGCCCGGCTCGCCGCGGAAGATCTGCTGCATCGACGCGGCCAGCGCCACCGCGTAGCCGCCGACGTCGCGCTGCACGCCTTTCGGCTTGCCGGTGGTGCCGGAGGTGTAGAGGATGTAGCTCGGCTCGTTCGATTCGACCCAGGTCACCGGCACCTGTGCGTCGGCAAAGCGGGCGGCGAGCGCCGCATGTTCGTGGTCGCGCCCGGCCACCCGCTCGAATGGCGCAAGCCCGCGATCGATCATCAGCACATGCGCCGGCTTGGCGGTCGCGCGCTCGATCGCCTCGTCCAGCAGCGCCTTGTACGGCACCACCTTGCCCGCCCGCGAGCCGGCATCCGCCGAGATGACCAGCCTGGGTCTCGCATCGTCGATGCGGCTGGCCAGGCTCATCGCGGCGAAGCCGCCGAACACGACCGAATGGATGGCGCCGATACGGGCGCAGGCGAGCATGGCGAAGGCTGCCTCCGGGATCATCGGCAGGTAGATCAGCACCCGGTCGCCCTTGCCCACGCCCAGCGACTGCATTGCCGCCGCCATCGCCTGCACCCGCCGCGACAGCTCCGCGTAGGTGAAGGTCTGTTCCCGCTCCACCTCGGTCGAGACCCAGATCAGCGCCGGCTGGTCGGCACGCGTCGGCAGCCAGCGGTCGACCGCGTTGTGGCACAGGTTGGTTTCGCCACCGACGAACCAGCGCGTGAACGGCGGTCGCGAATAGTCGAGCACGCGGTCATGCGGCTGGCGCCACTCGATGAGCCTCGCCTGCTCGGCCCAGAATCCCTCGGGATCCTCGATCGAGCGCCGATGGATATCCGCGTACCTCATTCCGTCCTCCTCCGCTGGCGCCGCAACCTGCGTCGGCGCCGGGATTGGTGCCGCGAGCTGCGTGCTGCTGCGCCGGTCGCAGGCCGGCGCCGGTCGATTATTTGACCAGCAGACGCGCCGCGTCAAACGGCATGACGAACTTCCAGTGATGGGTGCTGACCAGGATGTGCTTGAGCGGAGGCTCCTCGTCGACCAGCGTCTGCAGCACGTCGTAGGTCTCGTCCGCGAGTTGCAGCAGCGGCGCATAGCTCACGCAGATGCGCGCCTGCCCGCGATCGGCCTCACGGATGCTGCCGAGGGAAAGCCGCAGCGCAAAGCGCAGCGCCGAGGTGATCGGCACGTCGGCGCAGATCCAGACGCAGTTGAGCGCGTCCGACAGCATCATCTCCGGCCGCCGGATGGTGCGCGCGAGCCGCTCGCTCAGCACGCCCACGCCTTCCGACGACACGCGAAAGATCACCAGCGAGGCGCGGGTCTTGTCATCCAGGGTGGCATGGCGCTGCGCCCAGCGCCGCAACGCATCCGATCGAGAAGGCCGCGACGCTGCCGGTTCTCCAGGCGCAAGCCGGTCCCGCAGCCACGCCGCCAGATCGACCAATGGCCGGTCCCAGGCGCCCAGGAAATCGACCTGCTGGCGGCCGATGCGGCCGCGCAGGCTGTCGTCGATGGTGTCGGCGATCAGGCAGACGGTCATCGCGCGCAATACGGGCAGGCGTGCCTTGCGCAGCTTCGCCACCAACTCCAGGCCGCTCATGCGCGGCAGCGTGTTGCTGCAGACGATCGCGGCAGCCTCGCCGTCGATCTGCAGCGACGCCCACGCCTGTTCGCCGCTGGCATACTCCTTCAGGCGATAGTGCCGGCCGAGCACGGCACGCAGCGCCTCGAGCTCCGCCGGTCCTTGTGCCACCAGGACGACGAGCGGCTTGAGCGAGGTCGTCGGCCCCGGTAGGCTTGCCTCGGGGTGGGCGGCCGCCGGTGCTGCAGTCCGGGTACCGGACAGTACAACATGGTCCATCGTCGCACCTTCAGATTCGGTTCGTGGTGGTGGGAAGGAACGTGCTTTGATGCGGGTTGATACGTTTTGATACGGATGTCATTGTTCCGTAGCCGCGACTGGATGGTTGCCTACGCGGGACAGGCGGCGGTTTCAGCCGGAGGGACGGCGGCCGGGCCTTCCCGGCGCAGCCTCCTCGGGCTCGGTCTCGCCGGCGCTATGGCGCTCGTCCTGCAAGGTTGCGCCAGCAAGCCGAGGCAGCCCGCGCCGCCGGCGGCGGAGAAGTGGGAGGAAGCGGAAAACCTCGACCCCGCGGTCGTCGGCGCGGGCGCCGAAGTGGTGATGCAGGCACTCGCCAACGTCGGCAAGCCGTACCGCTGGGGCGGCTCGGATCCGGCGGAGGGATTCGACTGCAGCGGGCTGGTCGCGCACGTCTACGACGATGCGCTGGGGATGAAGCTGCCCCGCACCAGCCGCGCGATGAGCCAGCGCGGCAGTCGGGTGGCGCGGACGGAACTGGCGGCCGGCGACCTGGTGTTCTTCAACACCTCGCGACGCGCCTTTTCGCACGTCGGGATCTACATCGGCCAGGGGCGCTTCGTGCACGCTCCGTCGAGCGGCAGCATGGTGCGGGTCGAACGGTTGAACAACCGCTACTGGTCGACCCGCTTCAATGGCGCGCGCCGGCTGGTAGCCGGCAACTGAAGCGTCAGTTGGCGGCGGCGATCACCATGATCTCGACCTGATACTTGGGCGTCGCCAGGCTCGCCTCGACGGTGGCACGCGCAGGCGTGGAGCCGGCCGGCACCCAGGCGTCCCAGACGGCATTCATCGCCGGGAAATCCGCCATGTCGGCAAGATAGATGGTCGCGCTGAGGATCTGCGACTTGTCGCTGCCCGCCTCCGCCAGCAGGCTGTCGATCGTCGCCAGGACCTGGCGCGTCTGGTCGGTGACGTCCTTCTCCGGATCCTTGGCAACCTGTCCGGCAAGGTAGACGACGCCGTTGTGGATGACGACCTGGGACATCCGGGGACCGGGGTGAAGTCGCTTGATGGTCATGCAGGGTTCCTCCGTTCGTTGATGAAAGAGACGACATCGGCCACCTGCTCCGGTTGCAGCAGCGCCGGCGCATGGCCGACGCCCGGATAGGTGATCAGCGAAGCCTTCGGTCCCCGCTCGGTCATGGCGCGGGCCACCGGCTCCTCGAGCAGGTCCGATTGAGCGCCGCGCAGCAGCAGCGTCGGGATGCGGATCCGATCCCATATCGGCCACAGGTCGGCACCGACCCGATCATCGGCGAGCGCGGCACGGGTGGCGTCGCCGATGCGGGGATCGTAGTGCAGCTTCCACTTGCCGTCGCGCGGCAACACGACGTGCTCGCTCAGCAAACGCCATTGCTCGGGGGTGTGCGGCCCGAAGGAGGCCGACGCCTCCATCACGTACGCCATCCCTTCCTCGAAGGAATCGAACTCGGTCCGGGTGCCGACGGCCCGGCCGATGCGGGCGATGCCCTCGCGGCCGATCACCGGCCCGACGTCGTTGATGACGAGGCGGCTGATGGGATGGCCCTCCATCGCGGCGATCATCATGCCGATCAGGCCGCCCATCGAGGTGCCCACCCAGGAGAGCCGCTCCACGTCGAGCCGGGCGAACAGGGTGATGCAGTCGGCGACGTACTGTGGAAAGACGTAGCCGCGATGATCGGGAAGGTGGTCCGACAGCCCCCGGCCGACGATGTCCGGGCAGATCACGCGGTGCGTCGGCGCCAGCGCCCGCGCCAGCGTGTCGAAGTCACGTCCGTTGCGGCTCAGGCCATGAACGCAGACGACGACGTCCGGATTGTCGCGCTCGCCCCATTCGGTATACGCCATGCGGTGCAGGCCAGCGGGATGCAGGCATTGAACGGAGTGGAGTCGCGGCAGCATGAGATCGATGTTTTCGCGGGGCTACAATCGATCGCATGGTAGCAGCCGATCCCGGCCGGCTGGCCCGTCCGCAGCCTGGCGTCGGCATGCGCTTCGACGGGACCGGCTCCGCCGCCCTACTTCCGCTGTCCTTCAGCACGAACAGGTGAACTCCATGGCAGACAAGGCACTACAAGGCAAACTCGCGCTGGTCACGGGCTCGACCAGCGGCATCGGACTGGGCATGGCCAAGGCGCTGGCGCAACGCGGCTGCAACCTGGTCATCAACGGCTTCGGCGAGCAGGCGGAGATCGAACGACTGGTGAAATCGCTTGGCGATGCGCACGGCGTCAAGGTCGTCTTCGAAGGCGCCGACCTGAGCAAGGTGGCCGAAACCGAGAAGCTGATGAAGCGCTGCACGGATGTGCACGGCGGCGTCGACATCCTGATCAACAATGCCGGCATCCAGCATGTCTCGGCCATCGAGGACTTCGCAGTGGAGCGCTGGGATGCGGTGATCGCACTCAACCTCAGCGCGGTATTCCACGCCACGCGGTTGGCCCTGCCGATGATGCGCCAGCGCGGCTGGGGCCGGATCATCAACATCGCCTCGGCGCATGGCCTGGTCGCATCGGCCGAGAAGTCCGCCTACGTCGCGGCCAAACACGGCGTGGTCGGCTTGACCAAGGTCACCGCGCTGGAGACCGCCACCACCGGCATCACCTGCAACGCCATCTGCCCCGGCTGGGTTCTCACGCCGCTGGTGCAGAAGCAGATCGACGCCCGGGTGAAGGAGAAAGGCATCAGCCCGGAGGAAGCGAAGGCCCAGCTGGTGGGCGAGAAACAGCCTTCCCGCGAGTTCGTTACCCCGGAGCAGATCGGCGAGCTGGCGGCATTCCTTTGCTCGCCCGGGGCGGACCAGGTGCGGGGCGTGGCCTGGCCGATCGACGGCGGCTGGACGGCGCAGTAGCGGCGCCGACGGGCGGGGCGCCAGCGGCAGTCGTGACGCGCCAGTACGGTGCCGCGTCGTGGCGCCAGCGTCGAACTTCGGCAGGCCGCCCCGGCCGCAACCGCAACTGGATCGCGCCGTCCGCGTCCGTTCGCAGCAAGCGGACGCCGGCCTGCTCCAGCCGTTGCAGTACCGCCGGATGTGGGTGGCGATGCCGGTTGAGGTAACCCACCTGCAGCAACGCATGCGCCGGCTGCACCGCTGCCAGCAGCAACGGCCCCGTCGCCGTGCGGCTGCCCTGACGAGGAACGACCAGCACATCGGCGCGTAGCTGCGGCTGCAGCGTGCTCACCAGCGAGGCTTCGGCGCTGGCGGGAAGATCGCCGGGCAGCAGCAGCGATCCCGCCGCCGAGGAGATCCGCAGGACGCAGCTGCCGGCATCGTCGCGCGCGCTTCGGCGGTCGCCAGCCACAGCCGGCGGATGAAGCACCTCGACCCGCGCCGCTCCGAGCGGCATCGTCGAGCCTGCCACGCAAGCATGCGATTGCACCCCGGAGAGCTTGGCCGGCGGGATGTTCAGCAGGCGAGCGTCGAAACCGGTCAGCAAGCGCGCCGGTCGCAACGCCTGCAGCACGGCAGCGATGCCACCGGCGTGCTGCGCATCGAGATGCGACACGACCAGCGTGTCGATGGATTCGATGCCGCGCGAGCGCAGGTACGGGACCAGGAACCGCGCGGCGGCACTGCGATCGACGCCGCTGCCCTGCCCGGCATCGAACAGCAGGCGCGCCGGGCCCGCCTCCACCAGGATACTGCTTCCCTGTCCGATGTCGAGCGCCGTGATGCGCAATTCATCCTGCGCCGGCAGCCGCGGCCCCGAGAACATCATCGGTACCAGGCACAGCGGGCCGGCGGCGCGCATCGGGAACCCGGACGGCGCGATTGTCACGGCCGCACCGGCAAGGGCGCACAGGAGGGTCCAGGGACCCGGCGCCGCAATAGCGACACTGGCTGCCGGCAGGCGGTCCAGCATCTCCAGCACCGCCATCAGGCCGGCGATCAGCCACAGGTTGACCTGCAGGAGTAGCGCAGCCAGCGGTTCGGCGAGCGGTGCGAGCAGCGCCGCCGCCACCGCAAGCGGCGTTACCAGGAAGCTCACCCAGGGGATGGCGACCGCATTGGCCACCGGTCCGATCAGCGAGGCGGTGGCGAAAAGCGCCGCCACCAGCGGCGCCAGGCCGACGGTGGCGGCCCATTGGCTTGCGACCGCCTGGCGCAGGGCCGACGGCAAGCGAACCGATCCGATGCCGGGAATCGCCACCCGCTGCAACTCCTGGCTCTCCTGCGCCTGGGCGCACCAGAGAATGGCCATCACCGCCCCGAAGGAGAGCCAGAACCCGGCGGTGGCCACCGCCCACGGATCGACCGCGACCACCACCGCGGCGGCGAGCAGCGTCACGTCCATCGCGCCACGTCCGCGCCCGGACAGGCTGGTCGACGCCGCGATTGCCAGCATCCAGCAGGTTCGCTGCGACGGGATGCCCCAGCCGCACAGCAGCGCGTAGCCGAACGCGACCAGCACCGCGACGGCCAGGACCAGCAGCTGCCGCGGCCGTCGCACCAGCAGGCGTCCGATCGGCCCGCCGCGCTTCGCCAGCTGTTGCAGGACGATGCCCGCGGTCCAGGCCACCACCAGCGCGAGCATCGTCACGTGCATCCCCGAGATGGCCATCAGGTGGCTGACGCCGGGTCGCGAGAACAGCCCCCAGAGGCCGGCACCGATCGCGCCCTGGTCGCCGAGCGCAAGTGCGGCCACCACGCCGAGCAGCGACCAACCCCGCGAACGATCATAGGTCCCGGTCTGCAGCCGATGGGCATACACCGCTTCGAGCCGGTCGCGGAACATGGTGCGCCAGCCTTCGAACATGACCAGTATGGCGCCACCCGGCCGCCAACCAAGCCCCGGCGGCGCGTCCTCGAGCCGTTCGCGGGCATACACGCGGCCCACCGCGCCGATGCCCTGCTGCAGGTAGCGCAGTTCCAGGTCGAAGCCGCCCGGATTGACCGGCGCCACCGCCCGCTTCAGGCGCACCGTCAGCCGCCAGTATTGGCCGGGTTGCGGCCAGACCGTATCACCGGTGGCCTCGGGCTGCTCGTCCGCCTCGATCTCGTCCGCTCCAGCGGGCCGCCGCCGATGTTTCTCTGCCAGCGGCCCCCAATCCAGTTGCACCCGTTCGAGGCGCCCGCAAGAAGCATCGGATCGGTCGCCTTGCGCCGCTTCGCTCTCGTCGCTTCGTCCTTGATCGCGTCGCGCGAGCATCCCCTCGCCGCCTGCCTCGCTGTTGCCGTCTCGTGCAACGCCGACGATCCGGCAGCCGGCCAGCGAGAACCGGATGCGGTCGCCGAAGTCGAAGCGTTGCGGCATGCCGTCGACCCGCCCGGTCACCTCCAGGTCCCGCCCCTCGAGTGCGGCGGGCAGCCGCGACTCGAGTGCACCGTGTACCTGCCAAAGCAGGAGCGGGCCGGCCAACAGCAGCGAGACGGCGAGCCGCACGATCGGCATGAGGCCGGGTAGCGCCCGCGCCGCCAGTCGAGGCATGAGCGACACGGCCAATAGCAGGACCCCGCAGCCGACAAGCATCGACGTCGTCCATCCGCGCTCCGGCAGGCCTGCGATGAAATGCAGCAGGCTTGCCGCCGCCACCAGCGCGAGCGCGAACAGGCGTGCGGAAGGCAGCGCGGGTAGGACGCTCGCAACCATGATCGGCGAGCTTAGGCGAGCGGCGACCGGTCGTCGATCAGCCGAACGGGCCGCCGGGCTTAGGCGTCACAGTCGGATGCAGGTGATGCAGAAGGCAGTTCCCAGCGACGAGCCAAGTTCAATCCTGCGGTTGCCCATCGACCTCGGCGACGCCCGCGAGAGGCGGCACCCAGGACAGTCGCCGTCTGACCCAGATCTGGCGCCACGGCCGTCCCAACTCGGCTCTCTGCTTGAGCGCTCCGACCCGCAGCGAGTAGGACCCCGGATTCTCCACCGCGGACGAGTAGATGGGTCCGCCGCAATCGCCGCAGAACGCATGGACCCGCTTCGTCCCGCTGTCGGCTGTCTTGAGATAGGTGCGGGGCTGGCCGCGGAGCAGACGAAAGCCACCTGCAGGCGCCGGAATATTGCTCCGGAAGGCGCTGCCGGACTGCATCTGGCAATCGGCGCAGTGGCAGATCACGATCATGCCGGGCGCCACTTCCGCTTCGTAGGCGATCGCTCCACAGTGACACTGTCCTTCGACCTTCATCCGCTCGCTCCAAGATGACTTCCAGTTGGCTTGCGCAGCGCTGGCAGCACCCGCATCGCATTGGCTGCCGTTGCTGCCACCACCGCCTCGCACGAAACGCCGCGCAGGTCCGCGAGCACCTGCGCGATCCCTGGCAATTCCGCCGGTGTATTGCGATCGGGATGACGCCAGGCCGGCGATATGTCCGGCGAGTCGGTCTCCAGCACCAGCGCCTCGAGCGGCAGCGACGTGGCCAGCCGCCGGATGTTGAGAGCGCGGGTGAAGGTCATGGCGCCGCCGAAGCCGAGTGCGAGGCCGAGGTCGATCAGCTGGCCAGCCTGCTGTTCGCTGCCGTTGAAGGCATGCGCGATGCCGCTCACCGGCCTGAAACGGCGCAATTCCTTGGCCACGGCATCGACCGACCGCCGCACATGCAGGACCACCGGCAGTTCGAACTCCCGCGCCAGCTTCATCTGCTCGACGAAGAAATGGCGCTGGCGTTCGAGGTCCAGCCCGGGCACGAAGAAGTCGAGCCCGATCTCGCCGAGGCCGACGAAGCGCGGATGATCAAGGGCCGCCTCGATCGCCTGGCGCAATCGCGGCAGGTCCTCGTCCGCCGACTGATCGACCAGCAGCGGGTGGATGCCGAGCGCGAACCAGATGTCGTCGTGCTCCGCCACCAGCCGATGCACGCCATCGAAATGCGCCACCCCGATGGCCGGCACCACAAAGGCCTTCACACCCGCGTCGCGCGAGGCCTGCAGCATCTGGCTACGGTCGGCGTCGAATTCGCCGGCGTCGAGATGGCAGTGGGTGTCGACCAGCATGGGCGTTCAGGAACCGCCGGCGACCTCTTCGACGACCGGCATCTCGAGATGCACCGGCTTGAGCGTGCCCTCGCGCAACGCCATGTGCCGGCCGGTCTTCGAGGCCAGCTCGAGGTCGTGGGTGACGATGATCACCGCCGTGCCGAGCCGGCTGGCGAGCGACTGCAGCAGGGCGAACATCTCCTTGGCGGTCACGGCGTCGAGGTTGCCGGTCGGCTCGTCCGCCAGCACGCAGCTGGGCTCGGTGACCAGCGCGCGCGCCAGGGCGACCCGCTGCCGCTCGCCGCCGGAAAGCTCGCCCGGCCGATGAGTGCGCCGTTGCGCCAGCCCGACCAGGTCGAGCAGCTTGTCGGCCTGCGCGCTGGCCGCCTGGCGCGACAGCCCGCGGATCAGCAGCGGCATGGCGACATTCTCGGTGGCCGAGAACTCGCCGAGCAGGTGATGGAACTGGTAGACGAAGCCGAGCTTGCGGTTGCGCACCAGCCCGCGACGGGTCTCGTCGAGCTGGTCGAGCCGCTGGCCCTCGACCTCGACTTCGCCGGCGGTAGGCTCGTCGAGCCCGCCCAGCAGATGCAGCAGCGTGCTCTTGCCGGAGCCGGAGGCGCCGACGATCGAGACGACATCGCCGCGATGGACCGTCAGGTCGACCGATTGCAGCACGTGCAGGACGCGGTTGCCCTGCTGGAACACCTTGGACAGGCCGCGGCAGGCGATCACCGGCGTGCCGGCAGCGCGCCGCTCTTCGGACAGGTCATTCATATCGCAATGCCTCGGCAGGCTTGACGGCCGCAGCGCGCAGGCTGGGGTAGATGGTGGCGACCAGCGCCAGCAGGCAGGAGATCAGCGCGATCCAGGCGACGTCCGGCAATCGCAGGTCGCTCGGCAAGGCGCTGATCACGTAGATGCCCGGCGGCAGGACGCGGAAGCCGAACAGGGCCTCGACCGCGCCGACCAGGTTGCCGACGTTGAGCGCGATCAGGACGCCGAGCACGACGCCCATCAGCGTGCCGAGCAGCCCGATCATCGAGCCCTGGATCATGAAGATCGACAGGATCGAACGCGGCGACGCCCCCAGCGTGCGCAGGATGGCGATGTCGGGGCGCTTGTCGGTCACCGTCATCACCAGCATCGACACCAGGTTGAAGGCGGCGACCGCGATGATCAGCGTCAGGATGATGAACATCATGCGCTTCTCGACCTGCACCGCGGCGAACCAGACCTGGTTCTCCCGCGACCAGTCCCGCACCAGGTACTGGCCGCCGAGGCGCTGCGCAAGATCCTGCGCGATCGCCGGCGCCTGCTGCATGTCGGTGGTCTTCAGGCGCACGCCGCTGGCGCCGTCGCTGCGGAAGAAGGTGGCGGCATCGGCGATGTTGGCGAGGATCAGCGTGCTGTCGTACTCGTAGTGGCCGGACTCGAAGATGCCGCGGATGGTGAACTGCTTCAGCCGCGGCACGATGCCGGCCGGGCTCACCGTGCCCTGCGGCGCGATCATCGCCAGCTTGTCGCCCGGCAGCAGGCCCAGCTGGTCGGCCAGCACGCGGCCGATGATGATGCCGAACTCGCCCGGCACGAGATCGGTGAGTCGGCCCGAGCGCATCTGCATGCCGATGTCGGACACCGTGGGCTCGGCTTTCGGCTCGATGCCGCGGACCGCGGCGCCGCGCACCGTCTCGTCGCGCGTCACCACCACCTGCCCGGCCACGAACGGCGCCGCGCCGATGATCCGTTTGTCCTCGCGCGCGCGGGCCGCCACCGCCTCCCAGTCCTGGATGCCCGCGTTGCCGTAGACCTCGATATGCGACAGCACCGACAGCATGCGATCGCGAACTTCCTTCTGGAAGCCGTTCATCACCGACAGCACCACGATCAGCGCCGCCACGCCCAGCGCGATGCCCGCGACCGACAGGGCCGCGATGAAGGAGATGAAGCCGTTGCGCTGGCCGGCGCCGCGCCCGCTGCGCGTATAGCGCATGCCGACGAACCATTCGAAGGGTGAGATCACCTGTACGTCCCGGGAATCGAATGGTCCAGTTTGCCATAGGTTCGCGGACGGCCCGCCGCCCCACCCCGCGCTCTACAATGCCCGCCGTGAGTTCAACGGCATCCAGCGTGGTGGTGGTGGCGGGGGCGCTGACGCAGCCCCACTGGGTGCCGCCGGCGGAGTTGCGGGCACGCCTGGTGCGCACCGCCGCGCTTGCGGGCCTGCAGGCGCCGGCGATCGACCTGGCATGGCAGGACGAGGCGCTGCCGCGGGAACTGGCGCACGATCGCTGGCTGCGACAGCACCTCGCCGCGACCTCGCCGGATGCGGCGATCCCGCCGATCGAGCCGGGCGCGATGGCCGCGGTACGGCAGCTGGCGGCGCTGCCGGCGATCAATGCCGATGTCCATGGCTGGTTGCTGGAGCCGGCCCATTTCCATCTCGCCAAGGACCATCTGGTGCTGCTGGCGGGCGCCGCGCAAGGGCTGGCCGAGCCGCAGGCCCGGGCACTCGCCACGGCGATCGAGCCCCTGCTGGCAGACGACGGAATGACGCTCGCGCTGGCGAACCCGACGCACTGGCTGCTGCGCGAATCGCAGGCGCCGTGGCAGCTGGACTGCGCCGCGGCCGACGCTGCTGCCGGCCGCAACGTCGACGGCTACCTGCCGGCCGGTGCCGACGCGCGCCGCTACCGCCGGCTGCTCAATGAGATCCAGATGACCTGGCACGACCATCCCGTCAACGAGCAGCGGACGGCGGAGGGCGAGCTGCCGATCAACAGCGTCTGGCTGAGCGGACCGGTCGACGGAACGGCGATCGCCGCGTTCCGCGAGGCGGTCGCCGGCGGCCGTTGCCGACTCGAGGAGAGCCTGCTCGGCCCGCGCCTGCGCGACGACCGCCACGCCTGGCTCGACGCCCTGCAGGCGCTCGACGCGCAGCTGCACGACTGGCTCACGGCATCGCCGCCGCCGGCGATCCTGCTGTGCGGCGATCATGAGGTACGGCGCCTGGAAAGGCGTGCAGCGACCGGCGCGCGCCAGGCAGGCGGCCGGATCGCCGAGCGCATCGCCACGCTGCTGGGGCGGCTGCGACCGGCCGGCACCCGCGCTGGTCGGCATGCCGACGCACCTGGGCCGCGGGGCGGGCCGCCGATCGCGGATCCGCTGGCGCGACTTTTCATCGAGGAACTGGACACGGAGGCGAAACCGGCGTGAAGCTGCAGACCCGGCCGGTCGATTACTTGGCGCAGCAGCGCCTGCTGCAGGGCGGCCTGCCGCCATTGCTGGCGCGGCTGCTGGCGGCGCGCGGCATCAACCACTACGAGGAAACCCGGCTCGAGCTGGCGGCCATGCTGCCGCCGGACTCGCTCCTGGGACTGGATGCCGGCGCCCGGCTGCTCAGCGATACGATCGACCAGCAGGCACCGGTCCTGGTCGTCGGGGACTACGACTGCGACGGTGCCACTGCCATCGCCGTGGCGGTGCTGGGCTTGCGGTCGATGGGCGCCATCGTCGACTACCTGGTGCCCAACCGCTTCGAGAACGGCTATGGGCTGACGCCGGAAGTGGCGGACATGGCGGCGCGCCACCCGCGGCTCGGCCACCCTCGTCTGCTGGTGACGGTCGATAACGGCATCGCCTCGATCGCCGGCGTGGAACGCGCCCATGCCCTGGGCATGAAGGTGCTGGTGACCGACCACCACCTGCCCGGCGAGCAACTGCCGGATGCCGATGTGATCGTGAATCCCAACCAGCCGGGCTGCCGCTTCCCGAGCAAGTGCATCGCCGGCGTGGGCGTCATGTTCTACCTGCTCACGGCTTTGCGGGCGCATCGTCGCGCCCTCGGCCGCTTCGACGGCGGGCAGCCGTCGCTCGCGCCGCTGCTCGACCTGGTTGCGCTCGGCACCGTCGCCGACGTCGTGCCGCTCGACCGCAACAACCGCATCCTGGTTGCCGCCGGACTGCAGCGCATGCGGGCGGGCCGTTGCCGTCCGGGCATCACCGCGCTGCTGCAGGTCGCGCGGCGCTCGGCGCGCACCATGGCGGCCGCCGATCTCGGCTTCGCGGTCGGCCCCCGGCTCAACGCAGCCGGCCGGCTGGCGGACATGTCGCTCGGCGTCGAATGCCTGCTCGCCGAGGATTTCGGCCGCGCCATGGACTTGGCCGAGCAACTCGACCAGATCAATCAGGAACGGCGGGCGATCGAGCAGACGATGCGCGACCAGGCCGCCAGCCTGCTCTGCGAGGTGAAGGCGGAGCGGCGGGCGCTGGTCGTGCACGATCGCGGCTGGCACCACGGCGTGATCGGCCTGGTGGCGTCGCGCATGAAGGACCTGCACCACCGGCCGTGCATCGCGTTGGCACCGGAGAACGACGAAATCCTGCGCGGCTCCGGCCGGTCGATCGCCGGCGTGCACCTGCGCGATGTCCTCGACCTGGTCGAGAAGCGCAATCCGGGAATGCTGCTGAAGTTCGGCGGCCATGCCATGGCTGCCGGTCTGTCGATGCGCCGGGCAGACCTGGACCGTTTCGAGATCGCCTTCGAAGCCGCCGTCGCGACGCTCGCCGATCCTGAAGCCTTCAGCCCGAGCCTGCTGACCGATGGGCCGCTCGACCTGCCGGACATCTGCCTCGAGGTGATCGAGCAAATCGATTCCCAGATATGGGGACAGGGTTTTGCCGCCCCGCTCTTCTCGGGGCGCTTCACCATCGTCTCTCAGCGACTGATCAAGGACCGGCACATGAAGCTCGAACTGGCGCTGGAATCGGAACCGCGCCGTCGGCTGAAGGCGATCTTCTTCGGCCGCGCCGAGGCACTGCCGCCACAGGCGGTGCTTGCCTACCGGCTCCAGCGTGAGGAGTACCAGGGACTGGCAGGCGTGTGCCTGCATGTCGAGCATGTCCTCAGCGACCTGACCGCCGCTGCCCGATGACCGCCGGCGCCGGTGTCCGTCGCCTGCGTCCCGTCCGGTTGACTGGTCGCGTCCTGTTGTCAGGCGCCGCCATCGCCGCCACCATGCCTCTCGCCCAAGCCCAGCTGGTGGCCGACTTCGGGTCGCCGGAGATCCGCAAGGAGATCGTTGCCGAGCATGCGGCGATCGCGCCGGCGGACGGCGACGGCTTCGCCCCGGTGCGCTTCAACCCGTCGGGCTCGCCGTGGGTGCAATTGCTGGCGGGCGTCAACGACTGGGACTGGAGCCGGGTCGGCGAGATCCGCATGCACGTGCAGAACGCGATGGCCTGGCCGATCACCTTGCAGATCCGCTTCACCGATCGCGACAACAACGAGCTCAACACCACCGTCGGCCTGCCGCCGGGTGGTCCCCTCACCCTCACCGTGCCGCTGCGGCCGACGCAGCCGAAGCGCTGGGGCATGACCGCCGGGCCGCCGGTGCCGTGGCTGCAGGACAAGGCGCCGGTGGCGGTGGCACTTGCCACCAGCGGCGAAGTGGATCGCCAGCGGGTGGCGCGGCTGTCAATCGGCATGCCGCGGCCGCCGACGCAGCAGACCGTGCGAGTCGGCAAGATCTTCATCGACCCGGCACCACCTCCCGGCGACCAGCAGGAGCGCCTCGCCTATACCGGCATCGTCGATGCCTATGGCCAATACACCCGCGGCAACTGGCCGGAGAAGTTCCGGCTGGATGCCGGAGCAGCGGCCACCGGTGCCGACGGCGCAACCGGCGATGGCGGCTTTGCCGCCTTCGCCCGCAGCCAGGAGGCGCCGGCCGGCGATGGCGCAACCGGTGTGGCCGCCGCCGGTCGTGCCAGCCGCCTCGACGAATATGGCGGACTGCTCGATGTCCCGCTGGCCTCGATCAACGCGCCAGCAGCGGCGGGCGGCAACGGCTTCTTCCGGACCGCCAAGGTCCGCGACAGCGAAGGCAGGCCGCGGTGGCTGCTCCTGACCCCCCTCGGCAACCCGTTCTTCTCGCTGGGCGTCAATGCCATCCAGCTGGAGAACAGCGAGACCTTCGTCGAAGGACGGGAGTTCATGTACCAGTGGCTGCCCGGCCAGGACGATCCGCTTCGGCGCTTCGCCGGCAACCGCGACAGCGCCGACGCCCTGCCGCTGGAAGCCGGCGCGCAACGCGGACGCGGCTATGGCAAAGGCACGACCTACGACTTCTATCGTGCCAACCTGCAGCGCCGCGACGGCGACGCCTTCGCCGAACGCTGGCTGGCCCGCTCGCGCGAGCGCCTCAAGCGCTGGAACTTCAACACCATCGGCAGCTGGAGCGACCCGTCGGTCAGTCGCGACGCGCGCATTCCCTACACCCGCACCATCCATGTGGCGGGCGACTTCAGCAGGCTGTCCGACGGCAAGGACTGGTGGGCAGGAATCCCCGACCCCTTCGACCCCCGCTTCGGGGCGGCGCTCGACCAGGCGGTGCGCGAGGAGGCGGCGCCGCGCAAGGACGACCCGTTCCTGATCGGCTATTTCGTCGACAACGAGCTCGGCTGGGGCGACGGCTCGGCGAAGGATCCGCGGGCGCGCTATGCGCTGGCCTATTCGGCGCTGGCCGCCGATGCCCGCGAGCCGCAGGCGCATGCCAAGCGTGCCTTCATCGAACTGCTGCGCAGCCGCCATGATGGGTCGATCCAGAAGCTGTCGCGCGCCTGGCGCAAGACCTTCGACTCCTGGGAAACCCTGCAGGCGCCGCTATCGCGGGAGCAGCTCCCCGACGGCCGCATCACGGCCGTGGCCGGGGACCTTGCCGCCTTCCTGGCGCTGCACGCCCAGCGCTACTTCGAGCAGGTCGCCGCGACGCTCGAGCGGCACGATCCCAATCACCTCTACCTGGGCCCCCGCTTCGCCAGCCGCAATCCGGAAGCGCTCGGCGCCTGCGCGAAGTGGTGCGACGTGATGAGCTTCAACCTCTACCTGCCGTCGATCAACGTCGGCTTCGAGACCGAAGCCTTCCGCAAGCTCGACAAGCCGGCGATGCTGACCGAGTTCCACTTCGGCTCGAGCGACCGCGGCCCGTTCTGGCATGGCGTGATGCCGGTGCCCGACGAACAGGAGCGCGGTCCCGCCTACGGCCGCATGCTCGAGTCGGTCCTGGGGAATCCGGACTTCGTCGGCGCGCACTGGTTCCAGTATCTCGACCAGCCGGTGACCGGCCGCTGGCTGGACGGCGAGAACGGCCACCTCGGGCTGGTCGCGATCACCGACATCCCTTGGAAAGATTTCGTGGCACAGGTCGGCGACGCCAACCGCCGGCTCCTCGAGACGCTGCGGGAGCGGCTGAAAGGGGCGCAGCCGCGCTAAAATGTCCGGCTTGCTTTCTCTCCGAGACAGATTCGCCCATGGACGCCGAACGACTCAATCAGACCCAATCCCGCCTGGAGGACCTTGCGCAGCGGCTCGAGGACCTCAGGGGGTATCTTTGACTTCGAAGACAAGAAGAACCGCCTGGTAGAAGTCAATTCGGCGCTCGAGGCGCCGGACATCTGGAACGATGCCGAAGCCGCCCTCGCCCTCGGTCGGGAGAAGCGCTCGCTCGAGTCCATCGTGGAGAGCCTGACCGGCCTGGCCGAGTCGCTCGGCGACGCCCGCGACCTCTTCGAAATGGCCGTCGACGAGGACGACGAGGAGACCATCCTCGCCGTCGAGGCCGATGCGAAGAAGATCGAGGAAGGCGTCGAGGAGCTGGAGTTCCGGCGGATGTTCAGCAATCCGGCCGATCCCAGCAACTGCTTCGTCGAGATTCAGGCCGGCGCCGGCGGCACCGAAGCCTGCGACTGGGCGGCCATGCTGCTGCGCCAGTACCTGCGCTACTGCGAACGGCGCGGCTTCAAGACCACCATCCTCGAGGAAACCGAGGGCGACGTCGCCGGCATCAAGGGCGCCACCATCAAGGTCGACGGCGAGTATGCCTACGGCTACCTGCGCACCGAGACCGGCATCCATCGGCTGGTGCGCAAGTCGCCCTTCGATTCCGGCGGCGGCCGCCACACGTCGTTCGCCTCGGTCTACGTCTACCCGGAGGTGGACGATTCGATCCAGGTCGACATCAATCCGGCCGACCTGCGCATCGACGTCTTCCGGGCCTCCGGCGCCGGCGGGCAGCACGTCAACAAGACGGAATCGGCGGTGCGCATCACCCACCTGCCCACCAACACCGTGGTGCAATGCCAGAACGACCGGTCCCAGCATCGCAACAAGGACGAGGCGATGGGCATGCTGCGCGCCAGGCTCTACGAGCTGGAGATCCGCAAGCGCCAGGCCGAGCAGGACAAGGTCGAGGCCTCCAAGACCGACATCGGCTGGGGCCACCAGATCCGCTCGTACGTGCTGGATCAGTCGCGCATCAAGGACCTGAGGACCAACGTCGAGGCGAGCAACACGCGCGCCGTGCTCGACGGTGATCTCGATCCCTTCATCTCCGCCAGCCTCAAGCACGGCGTCTAGACCAAACGCGGGCGCGGCGGCGCCCATTGCCAAGGAACGGTTGCATGACTGCGCAACAGAAGCCCGACGACATCGAGCCGGAATCGCCTGTCGACGAAAACCAGATCATCGCGGAGCGCCGCGCCAAGCTCGCCCGGCTGCGCGCCGGCGGCGTCGCCTTTCCCAACGACTTCAAGCCTGCCGACCGCGCCGGCGACCTGCTCGCCCAGCATGAAGCCAGGTCGCGCGAACAGTTGCAGGCCGATGCCGTCGCGATCTCGGTCGCCGGCCGGATGGTGCTCAAGCGGGTGCAGGGCAAGGCCAGCTTCGCGACGCTGCAGGATGCGACCGGCAAGATCCAGCTCTGGCTCAACGACGAAGGCGTGGGCGCCGAGGCGCATGAAGCGTTCAAGCACTGGGACCTTGGCGACATCGTCGGCGCCGAAGGCACGCTGTTTCGCACGATGAAGGGCGAGCTGTCGGTGCGCTGCTCGTCGGTCCGGCTCCTGTCCAAGTCGCTGCGCCCGCTCCCCGACAAGTTCCACGGCCTGTCGGACCTCGAGATGCGCTACCGGCAGCGCTATGTCGACCTGATGACCAACGAGGCCAGCAAGGCGGTGTTCACCACCCGCAGCAAGGCGATCGGCGCCATCCGCCACTTCATGAGCGAGAACGGCTTCCTCGAGGTCGAGACGCCGATGCTGCAGCCGATCCCGGGCGGCGCAGCGGCGCGGCCCTTCGTCACCCACCACAACGCGCTCGACCAGGAGATGTTCCTCAGGATCGCCCCCGAGCTTTACCTGAAGCGGCTGCTGGTCGGCGGCTTCGAGCGGGTGTTCGAGATCAACCGCAGCTTTCGCAATGAGGGACTGAGCCCGCGGCACAACCCCGAGTTCACCATGATGGAGTTCTACGCCGCCTATACGGACTATCGGTGGCTGATGGACTTCACCGAGGCCGTCATCCGCCAGGCGGCGCAAGCCGCCCTCGGCACCGCGAAGCTCGACTACCAGGGCCGCGAGGTCGACCTCGAGCGGCCGTTCGAACGCCTGACCATCGTCCAGGCGATCCTGCGCGAGCAGCCCTCGTACACGGAGGCATCGCTTGGCGACCCGGAATTCATCCGTGGCGAGCTGACGCGGCTCGGCGCCGCCGGCCACAAGCCGAGCGTCGGCCTCGGCGCACTGCAGCTCGCCTTGTTCGAGGAAGTGGCGGAAGCAAGGCTGTGGCAGCCGACCTTCATCGTGGACTACCCGGTGGAGGTTTCGCCGCTCGCCCGCGCCTCGGACAGCCGTCCGGAGATCACCGAGCGCTTCGAGCTCTTCATCACCGGGCGTGAGATGGCCAACGGCTTTTCCGAGCTGAACGATCCGGAGGACCAGGCGGAGCGCTTCCGGCTCCAGGCGCAGGCCAAGGAGGCCGGCGACCACGAGGCGATGTACTACGACGCCGACTACGTGCGGGCGCTGGAATACGGCATGCCGCCCGCCGGTGGTTGCGGCATCGGGCTCGACCGCCTGGTCATGCTGCTGACCGACAGCCCCAGCATCCGCGACGTCATCCTTTTTCCGGCGCTCAAGCGCGAGAACCTGGGCTGACCGGCTGCGACGCCGGCAACTCGCCTCGCAGCTTTCTGCAGATAGACGCGGCGCGACGTTCGCGCGCCGCCTCGCTCCTGGCGGCTCGCACGTGCTCCCCCGCCTGGCGCTGCTCGCTTGCAGACAGCGACAGCCAGGCTGCTTCGAGTCGCTGGTCGGCGCGAAGCGCTCGTTGAAGCTCCTCGGGCATCGACATGTCTGCCAACGCCAGCTCGAGCACGAACCGGTCCCCTGGCTGCAGCGCCGATGTCTTGCAGAAGGGAGCGGTGAATTCGATGAACCAGTCGTCGCTGCCCTTGCCCCAGGCTTTCAGGGTCCTGCGCCCGAACGCATGCCCGTTGGCCGTGCCTTCGACGATGCTGGTCGCGGCGAGCCTCCACGGGGCGAGCAGGCTTCCCGGGATCACGACGAAGACGGGCAGGCGCGGGTCCTTGCGTTGCAGATCGGCAATGAGGCGCAGCCTAGCGGCCGCGCCCATGACACCCGCCGCCGGAAATGAACGACAGGCGAGTTGCCGGCGCCTGGCGCAGCGGCTGGTGGCGCGAGCTCCCCGCGATGGTCACTGGATTTCCTCGATCCAAGCCTGCTGGACCGCTTCCAGGATCCGCTCGCCGGAGCGCGCGGGATCGTCGCTGAAATCCGGCAACTCCATGATGTAGCGGCGCAACTCGGTGAACCGCACCGTGGCCGGATCGACATCCGGATGCGTCTCCGCCAGCGCCATCGCGATCTCGAGCGTATCGGTCCACTTCATCCGGCATCCCTCATCCGGCTATCCAGCCGGGTCAGTGCCCTTCGCGGGCGTGGTTGATGGTGTAGCGCGGGATCTCGATGGTGAGGTCGCCGGTGTCCTCCTCCAGCTTCACCTGGCAGGACAGCCGCGACTGCGGCGTCAGCCCCCACGCCATGTCGAGCAGGTCGTCCTCGTCGTCGCTCGATTCGTTCAGGTCGTCGAAGCCCTCCCGCACGATGACATGGCAGGTGGTGCAGGCACAGGACATCTCGCAGGCATGCTCGATTTCGATATCGGCATTCAGCAGCGCCTCGCACAACGACGTGCCCGGGTTCGCCTCGAAGGTCATTCCTTCAGGGCAGATGTCGGCATGGGGCAGGATTTTGATGATGGGCACGTTGATTCTCTGCGGACCGGTACAGCGCGGGTGACTGCGGGTGATGGCGGGTGACGACGGCTGACGTCAGGTGGCGTGGGTGACGTGGGTGTCGGGGTGTCGTGGGGCGCTAGCGGCTGGACGGGCCGGTATCCGGCTGGTCCTGTGCAGCCACCTCTGCGATCGTCCGCCCTGCCAGCGCGCGCTGGATGGCGCGGTCCATCCGCAAGGCAGCAAACGGGTCGGTCAGCCGCGCGAGCCGCTCGGTCTCTGCCTTGAGGTTGGCGCGGAATTCCTCGCCGCCGGTCTCGCGCACCAGCGCCTTGAGCCGCTTCATCTGCTGCTCGATCGCCGAGCGCGCGGGGTCGTCGAGCAGGTCGCGATCCTGGTTGAGCGCCGACTGCGTCGACTCGATCAGGCGGTCGGCATCGACCTGCAGCTCGCGCAACGCGCGCTGGTCCATGTCGGTCTTGGCGGCGCCGAAGGACTCCTGCAGCATGCGCTCGATATCGCTATCCGCGAGGCCGTAGGAAGGCTTGACGACCACCGACGCCTCGACGCCGCTGGCCTGCTCGCGTGCCGACACCGACAGCAGGCCGTCGGCATCCACCTGGAAGGTGACGCGGATACGGGCGCTGCCGGCGACCATCGGCGGAATCCCGCGCAGCTCGAAGCGCGCCAGCGAGCGGCAATCGTCCACCAGCTCGCGCTCGCCCTGGACGACATGGATCGACATCGCGCCCTGGCCGTCGCGGTAGGTGGTGAATTCCTGCGCCTTGGAGAGCGGGATGGTCGAGTTGCGCGGAATGATCTTCTCGACCAGGCCGCCCATGGTTTCGAGCCCCAGCGACAGCGGGATCACGTCGAGGAGCAGCCAGTCGTCGCCGCTGCGGTGCCCCGCCAACTGGTTGGCCTGCGTGGCCGCGCCGATGGCAACCACCTGGTCCGGATCGAGGCCGGTATAGGGCACCTTGGCGAAGAACTGCTCGACCGCCTGCCGGATCACCGGCATCCGCGTGGAGCCGCCGACCAGCACCACGCCGTCGACCTCCGCCGGCTCGAGCTCGGCATCCGCCAACGCCTCGCGGCAGATGGCGAGCGTCTTTTGCACCAGCGGGTCGACCAGCTCGGCGAAACGCTCGCGCGACACCGCGAGCTGCAGCGTGCCGGCGCCAGGGACGTCCAATGCCATGACCGCGCTGCTCGCGCCGGTGAGCGCCTCCTTGGTGGCGCGGGCCGCGTTCATCAGCGTGCGCCACAGGTGCGGATCGGCATCCGACAGCGCCTCGGCCCGCCCCAGCTGGTGATGACGGCAGAAATCGTCGGCCAGCAGCTGGTCGAAGTCGTCGCCACCCAGCAGCACGTCACCCGACGTGGCGATCACTTCGAAGACGCCGCGGGTAAGCCGCAGGATCGACAGGTCGAAAGTCCCGCCGCCCAGGTCATAGACGGCGAAGATGCCCTCGCTATGCTGGTCGAGGCCGTAGGCGACGGCTGCAGCCGTCGGCTCGTTGAGCAGCCGCAGCACCTGCAGGCCGGCCAGCTGCGCCGCATCCTTGGTTGCCTGCCGCTGCGCATCGTCGAAATAGGCTGGCACCGTGATCACTGCTCCGGCAAGCTCGCCGCCGGCGACGCCCAGCGCCGCCTCGGCCCTCAGCCGCAACGTGCGCAGGATCTCGGCCGACACCTCGACCGGGGTGCGCACGCCCGCGGCGGTGCGCATCCCGACGATGCCTTGGGCATCCGCCAGGTCGTACGGATAGTGCTGCGCGATGGCGTCCCGGTAGCCGCGGCCCATCAGCCGCTTGACCGAGGCGATGACATTGCGTGGATCGATGGCGAGATGGGCGGCGGCTGCCGCGCCGACCACCGGCGGGCCGTCGGTGCGATAGCGCACCACCGACGGCAGCAACGGCTCGCCACGCTCGTCGACCAGCACCTCGGGCGTGCCGGAGCGGACCGCGGCCACCAGGGAGTTCGACGTGCCCAGGTCGATGCCGATCGCCACCCGCCGCTGGTGCGGGTCGGGCGACATGCCGGGCTCGGAGATCTGCAATAGGGCCATCGGGAGGTTCCGGTTGACTGCGATCGATCAGGCTTGCCGCCGCAGCACCTGCCGCAGCTCGGACTGCAGCTTGTCGTAGAACATCAACTGGCGCACCAGCGCGGCCGCCTCGACATAGTCGTGGCGCCGGTCGATCAGCTCGCGCACCCGGTCCAGCGTTTGCGTTCGCTCCGCCTCGAGCCGCGCCGTCAACTCCTGCACCGGCTGGCGGTCCGCCGCTTCACGCACTTCGTCGATTGCCTCGCGCCATTCGAGCTGGCGCATGAGGAAATCCGCCGGCATCGCGGTGTTGCGCTCGGCATCGATCGCCGCATCGTTCAGCTCGCAGAGATAGGCCGCGCGGCTCGTCGCGTCCGACAACACCCGGTAGGCCTCGTTGCCGTTGGCCGCCAGATGCAGCGCCAGCCGGCGCTCCGCGTCGCTGCCGCCGGCGTAGCGGTCCGGATGCACCGCGGCCTGGTAGCGCCGGAAGCGATCGTCGAGATCCGCCTGGGGCAGATCGAAGACCGGCTGCAATCCGAAGAGCTCGAAATGCGTCCTGGGTTGCGCCGCGTTCACTGCGTCCTTGCGATCAGACCTGGAAGGACTCGCCGCAACCGCACTCGCTCTGGACGTTCGGGTTGTTGAACTTGAAGCCTTCGTTGAGACCGTCCCTGGCAAAGTCCAGTTCCGTTCCATCGATGTAGGCCAGGCTCTTCGGATCCACCAGGACCTTGATGCCGTTGCTCTCGAAGACGACGTCTTCCGGCTGCAGGGCGTCGGCGTATTCCAGCTTGTAGGCAAGTCCGGAGCAACCGGTGGTTTTCACCCCCAGCCGCAGGCCGATTCCCTTGCCGCGACGCGCCAGGTAGCGCTCGATGTGCGTAGCAGCCGCAGGAGTCAATGAAATCGCCATGGCTCGTCCCTCAGGCGGTCTGCTTGGCCGGCTGGTTGCTGCCCGTGGCCTGCGCCGCGCTCACGCCCGCGGTTGCAGCCGCAACCGATGCTTCCGGGTGCTTGCGCCGATAGTCCGCGATAGCGGCCTTGATGGCGTCTTCCGCCAGGATCGAGCAATGGATCTTGACCGGCGGCAGCGCCAGCTCCTCGGCGATCTGGGTGTTGCGGATCGACATGGCCTCGTCGAGCGACTTGCCTTTCACCCATTCGGTCACCAGCGACGACGACGCGATGGCCGAGCCGCAGCCGTAGGTCTTGAACTTTGCGTCCTCGATCACTCCGCCGGCGCCTACCTTGATCTGCAGCTTCATCACGTCGCCACAGGCAGGGGCGCCGACCATCCCGGTGCCCACGGACGCATCGGCCTTGTCGAGTGAACCGACGTTGCGCGGGTTTTCGTAGTGGTCCACGACCTTGTCACTGTATGCCATTTGCTACCCCTTCGAGAGTTTGTTCCTTCAATGAGCGGCCCACTGCACCGTCTCGATGTCGATGCCTTCCTGGACCATCTCCCACAGCGGCGACATCTCCCGCAGCTTGCCCACCTTGCCCTTCATCAGCTCGATCGTATAGTCCACTTCCGCCTCGGTCGTGAAACGGCCGATGGTGAAGCGGATGGAGCTGTGGGCCAGTTCATCGCTGCGGCCCAGCGCGCGCAGCACGTACGACGGCTCGAGGCTGGCCGAGGTGCAGGCCGAGCCGGAGGACACGGCAATGCCCTTGACGGCCATGATCAGCGACTCGCCTTCGACATAGTTGAAGCTGACATTGAGGTTGTGGGCGACGCGCCGGTGCATGTCGCCATTCAGGTAGATCTCCTCGATGTCCGACAGGCCGGCCCAGAGCCGGTCCCGCAAGCTGCGGATCCGCTCGTTCTCCGCGCCCATCTCCAGCCGCGCCAGGCGGAATGCCTCGCCCATGCCGACGATCTGGTGCGTGGCCAGGGTGCCGGAACGCATGCCGCGCTCGTGGCCGCCGCCGTGGATCTGGGCCTCGATCCGCACCCGTGGCTTGCGACGCACGAACAGCGCCCCGATGCCCTTGGGACCATAAGTCTTGTGCGCCGAGAAGCTCATCAGGTCCACCTTGAGCTTCTGCAGGTCGATTTCAACCTTGCCGGTCGCCTGGGCAGAATCGACATGAAAGATGATCTTGCGCTCGCGCATCATCTCGCCGATGGTGGCGATGTCCTGGATGACGCCGATCTCGTTGTTGACCATCATCACCGAGACCAGGATGGTGTCGGGGCGCAGCGCCGCCTTCAGCACCTCCAGGTCCAGCAGGCCGTCTTCCTTCACATCCAGGTAGGTGACTTCGAAGCCCTGGCGCTCGAGCTCGCGCATGGTGTCGAGCGTGGCCTTGTGCTCGGTCTTCACCGTGACCAGGTGTTTGCCGCGATCCTTGTAGAAGTTGGCCGCGCCCTTGAGCGCCAGGTTGATCGCCTCCGTGGCCCCGGAAGTCCAGACGATCTCGCGCGGATCGCAGTTGACCAGCTCCGCCACCTGGCCGCGCGCGTCCTCGACCGCCTTCTCCGCCTCCCAGCCATACGCATGGCTGCGCGAAGCCGGATTCCCGAACTGCTCTCGCAGGTACGGGATCATCAGGTCCGCCACGCGCGGATCGACCGGCGTGGTCGCGGAATAGTCGAGATAGATTGGATGAGACATGCGTTTCCCGGTAAGGCAATGGAGTCACAACGACCGCAGGAACGGCCCCGGCGCGATTCCCCGCGACGACCGCCGGGCGCGTCGGACTACCGCTCCGACGCCCCTCGGGCTCCCTGGCCTCAGGTCGGGTTGTTGACCCGGGTGCCGTCGGCGTCGATGGGCTGCAGCGTCGAGGTAGGCAGCTCCAGCGCGGCGCGATGCTCGCGCAGCACCGATATCTGCTTGGTCGGCGCCTTCTGGTCACGGGCGCGCTGCTGGTCGACGAGGTCCTGCAAGGACACCGAATCCAGGTAATCGATCATCCGCTTGTTGAGCGTCGCCCACAGCTCGTGGGTCATGCACGGACCATCGTCCTGGCAATCCTGCTTGCCGGCGCACTGGGTGGCATCCAGCGGCTCGTCCACCGCGAAGATGATGTCGGACACGCTGATCTCGCGCGTGGAACGGGCCAGCGAATAGCCGCCGCCGGGTCCGCGGGTGCTCTCCACCAGCTCATGGCGCCGCAGCTTGCCGAACAGCTGCTCCAGGTACGAGAGCGAGATCTTCTGGCGCTGGCTGATGCCGGCCAAGGTGACCGGGCCGTTGTGCTGGCGCAGGGCCAGATCGATCATCGCAGTAACCGCGAAACGACCCTTGGTTGTCAGACGCATTGTTGCCTCACTGAATACCAGATGAATAGACTCAAGTATACAACATTACCTGAGCGACTTAGTCGGGAATCGCTATCCCTTCGATGAGGAATTTCTATGCCCGTGACAGGGCTTCTTCCGCGCCCGTCACAGGCCGCGGCCGCCCGCCGGGATGGCCCCAGCAGCAGCTTCTCACGCCGTACCCCCGAAACGCCGGGAGGCGCTTCGCAGCGCCTCCCCTGCCGTTGGCGGCGCCTGGGCGGCGCCGCCTGTCGCGGATGGCTCAGGCCGCGGCGACCTGGGTGGCCCGCCGACGCGCCACCTCGAGCAGCCCGGAGCAGGCATCCTCGATGTAGTCCAACGCCTGGTCGAAGGCCTGCGCCGTGCCCTGGTACGGATCCGGGATGGTGGCGGACTCGTGCTCGCCCGCGAACCGCATCAGCAGCTGGATCTTGTGGTGGTGGCGCTTGGCGGCCTGGTGCTGCAGAAGGCTCAGGTTGTCCCAGTCCATGGCCAGGATCATGTCGAACTCGTCGAAGTCGGCATCGTTGATCTTGCGTGCCGTCAGGTCCGAGATGTCATAGCCTCGCTTCAAGGCGGCCGCCTGCGCGCGCCGATCCGGCTGCTCGCCCGCATGAAACGAATGGGTGCCGGCCGATTCAATGGTCACGACATCTTCCAGGCCACTCTGGCGCACCAGATGGCGGAAGACTCCATGCGCCATGGGCGAGCGGCAGATGTTGCCCATGCAAACGAACAGGACCCTTGTTGGCATTGCCATTGCCAATGGTTCTCTCTTTCCCATTTTGTCTAATCAAGCCTCTCTATCTTTGAGTACCA
>JAEZQX010000465.1 GCA_023441105.1 Pseudomonadota bacterium
CGCCGGCGGCGCGGCGCAGCCGCCTCGACCGCGCCGGCCGCGCGGTGTTGCGCGGCTATTCGCGCAGCCTCGGCTGGGCGTTGCGGCACTCGCTGCTGACGCTGCTTATGCTGATCGCCACCGTGGCGCTCAATGTCTACCTCTTCGGCGTCATTCCCAAGGGCTTCGTGCCGGAGCAGGACACCGGCAAGCTCATCGGCTGGATGCGCGGCGACCAGAGCAGCTCGTTCCAGCTCACCCGCCAGAAGATGCAGATCTTCGTCGACGGCGTGCGAGCCGATCCGGCGGTCGAAAGCGTGACCGCCACCACCGGCGGCGGCAGCCGCTCGACCGGGCAGATGTACGTGCAGCTCAAGCCGCTCGCCGAGCGCCGCGAGACCGCCCGCGAGGTGGTCAACCGGCTGCGCGAGCAGTTCAAGGTGCCGGGAGCGCGGCTGTTCCTCACCCCGATCCAGGATGTCCGCTCCGGCGGCCGCCAGAGCAGCGGCAGCTACCAGTACACGCTGCGCAGCGACGACATCGACCAGCTGCGCGTCTGGACCCAGCGTCTCGAGAATGCGCTGCAGAGCGTGCCGCAGGTCGCCGACGTCGACAGCGACCAGGAAGCGCGCGGCCTGCAGGTGGCGGTGGTGATCGACCGGCCGACGGCGGCGCGGCTGGGCATATCCGCGGACCTGATCGATACGACGCTCGGCAACGCCTTCTCGCAATCGGTCGTGTCGACGATCTTCGAGGACCAGAACCAGTACCGGGTGGTGATGGAGATCGATCCACGCCATGCCGAAGGCCCGGAGTCGCTGCGGCAGGTGCACGTGATGACACCCGCCGGCGAACGCGTGCCCTTGTCCGCCTTCGCCCGCTACGAGTTCTCGAACACGCCGCTGTCGGTGAGCCACCAAGGCCAGTTCGCCGCGGCGACCATCTCCTTCAGCCTGCCGGAAGGCGTGTCGCTGTCGCAGGCCACCGAGGCGCTCAACGACACGATGGCGCGCATCGGCATGCCGGCCAGCATCTTCGGCAGCTTCGAAGGCACGGCGCGCAACTTCCAGAGCGCCACCTCCAACCAGCCGTTGCTGATCGCGGCGGCCATTCTCGCGGTGTATATCGTGCTCGGCGTCCTCTACGAAAGCTACATCCATCCGTTGACCATCCTCTCGACCTTGCCGTCCGCCGGCATCGGCGCCTTGCTGGCGCTGCTGCTGTTCAAGTCCGAGTTCAGCGTGATCGCGCTGATCGCGCTGTTCCTGTTGATCGGCATCGTCAAGAAGAACGCCATCATGATGGTCGACTTCGCGCTGGCGGCGCAGCGCGAGCAGGGCCTGGCGCCGCGCGATGCGATCCATCAGGCGGCGCTGCTGCGTTTCCGGCCCATCCTGATGACCACGCTGGCAGCCATGCTGGGCGCGGTGCCGCTGATGCTCGGCGCCGGCGACGGCGCGGAGTTGCGCCAGCCGCTCGGCATCGCTATCGTCGGCGGACTGATGGTGAGCCAGGTGCTGACCCTCTACACCACGCCCGTCGTCTACCTGTACCTGGATCGACTGCGCGCCTGGTACGCCGGGCGCCGGGCGCGGCGACTCCAGAGGCGCCTGCAACGGTACGCGCGGGATCATCGCGCATCCGGCGCCCCGCAAGCCTGACATGGCGGCGACGATCATCGCGCGCCGGGGCGGCGCGGCGCTGGCCTGCAGCCTGCTGGCGACCATCCTGGCGACCGGCTGCGCCACCGGACCGGACTACGTGCGCCCGGAGGTCGTTACGCCGGCCGCCTTCCGGCAGGAGCCACCGCCGGGCTGGAAGGAGGCGCAGGCTGCCGATCGGCTGCCGCGGGGGCCATGGTGGCGGATGTACGGCGACACGACGCTCGATGCGCTGGCCGAGCAGGCGCTCGCGGCCAACCAGACGGTGCGGGCCAGCGAGGCCGTGGTGCGGCAGGCCAGGGCGCAGCTGCAGCAGACCGGCGCCGCCCGCTATCCGGTGGTCTCCGCCGGCTTCAACGCCGCGCGCACCACCGGCGGCACGGCGTCCGGCTCGGCCGCGAGCTTGGGCGGCACGTCGTCCAGTGAAAGCTGGCGCGCCGCCCTCGATGCCAGCTGGGAGATCGATGTCTGGGGCCGTGTCCGGCGTTCCATCGAGGCGGGCGAGGCCGGCCTGCAGGCGGCCGATGCCGACCTCGAGAACGTCCGCCTGACGGTGGTGGCGGAGCTGGTGCGCAACTACTTCGACCTGCGGGTGCTGGATGCCCAGCGCCAGTTGCTCGGCGACACCGTGGCTGCCTTCGAGCGCAGCCTGCAGCTCACCCGCAACCGCTACCAGGCGGGCGTCGTGCCCCGCGCGGACGTGGTGCAGGCCGAGGTGCAATGGAAGAGCACGCAGGCCCAGCTGGTGGAGACCGGCGTCGCCCGCGCCGCGCTCGAATCGGCCATCGCCGTGCTGGTGGGCCGGCCGGCGTCGTCCTTCCAGATCGACGCGGTCACGGCGGCTCCGCAGCGCCCGCGCCTCGACCAGCCGCCGCCCGCCGATCCGGCAGCACGGGCTGCGTCGCTGGCGGCGATGGAATATCGCGGCATGCCGAAGGTTCCGGTCCTGCCTGCCGGTCTGCCGTCGGAGTTGCTGCAGCGTCGGCCGGACATTGCGGCCGCCGAGCGTTCGGTGGCGGCATCGAGCGCGCGCATCGGCGTCGCCATGGCGGCGTATTACCCGAGCGTGTCGCTGTCGGCAACGGCGGGCCTGCGCGAGGCGTCGTTCTCGGACCTGCTGGGTTCGCCGGCGTGGTTCTGGTCGCCGGCCTTGAGCGTGCTGCAGGTGCTGTTCGACGCCGGCGAGCGCAAGGCGGTGACCGAGCAGGCGCGCGCCGCCCACGAGCAGCAGGTGGCCAACTATCGCCAGGTGGTGCTGCAGGGCTTCAAGGAGGTCGAGGACAACCTCGCCGCGCTGCGCATCCTCGACGAGGAGATCGCGTTGCAGGAGCAAGCGCTGTCGGCCGCCCGGCTCGCTCTGCAGCTCGTGACCAACCAGTACCAGGCCGGCGTCATCAACTTCCTCGGCGTCCTCGTCGTCCAGACCTCGGCATTGAACAGCGAGCGCGCGCTGCTGGACCTGCGCGGTCGCCGGCTGGCAAGCAGCGTCGCGCTGATCAAGGCACTCGGCGGCGGCTGGCAGGCCCCTCCCGACAACGCCGCCGCGCGGCCTGCGACAGGCATGCCGACGGCGCGCTGACGTCGAGGCTGCGCTGAGAGACGCGCGCGGGGCGGGGGTGGGCGCGCCGGCTCATGCGATTGCGCCGGCGCT
>JAEZQX010000498.1 GCA_023441105.1 Pseudomonadota bacterium
CCCCGGGGGGGCCCGCCCCGGCGGGGGGGGGGGGGCGGCGCCGGCATGCAATCCGTCACATCGTCGTGTTGTGCGGCCTGGAGACTACGGAGAGAATGGTGCATCGACGGGTCCATCATGCAGCGGCGGCGAAGACGCGTTCTCCTGCCAAGACCCGATAGTCGTTTGGTGTCCATGGCCAGCACAATGGTTCTGCCACAAAGACTCAAAGTTCTGCACGTCGTCGACTCGCTGGAGCTCGGCGGCCTCGAGCGGGTCGTGACCGACCTGGCGCTGGCGCAGCAACGCGCCGGCGACGACGTGGCCGTGTTCAGCATCAACGACACCGCCGGGCACCGCCGCACGCTCGAGGCGGCGGGCATCCCGGTGATCCAGGGCGGCAAACGCAGCACTGCGGACTTGCGCGTGCTGCGCGCGCTGTGGCAGCGGGTGCGCAAGGCGGATGTCGTGCATGCGCACAACTTCGTGCCCAACTACTACTGCGCGGCCGTCCTGCTTGCCGCCAGTCGCAGGCCGCAGGTGCTGACCTGCCACGACATGGGGTTCCGCCTGAGCGACCGCAAGCTGCGCCTGCTGTTCCGGCTGTCGCTGGCAAGAACGACGCGCGTCGCGATGGTGAGTCGCCAGGTCCTCGATCGCTACCTGGCCTCCGGCATGGTCGACCGCGGCACCGCCAGCGTGATCCTGAACGGGATCGACACCGGCCGCTTCGAGAGCGCAGAAGCCATGCGGCGCGACGCGCGGCGCGCGCTGCACCTGCCGGCGGAAAGCCCGGTGATCGGCGCGGTCGGCAGGCTGGTGTCGCTCAAGAATCACCGCGCGCTCCTGGCGTCCATGCCGCAGCTGCTCCGCACCCATCCGGACCTGAGCCTGGTGCTGGCGGGCGATGGGCCGTTGCGCGCCGATCTCGAGCAGCAGGCAGAGTCGCTCGGCATCGCCACGCGCGTGCGCTTCCTGGGCGAGCGGCCGGACGTCGCATCGCTGCTGCCGGCGTTCGACGTCTTCGCCATGCCCTCGCTGACCGAAGGCCTGTCGATCGCGTTGCTCGAGGCATGTGCCTGCGGCCTGGCCATCGTGGCGTCCGAGGTCGGCGGCAACCCTGAGATCGTCGCGGACCGCAAGCGCGGAATCCTGTTCCCCGCCGGCGACGACGATGCGCTCGCCGCCGCGCTGCTGGCGATGCTCGCCGACGCGCCGCTGCGCCGGCGACTGGGCGAGGCTGCCCGCGACTGGGTCCGGAACAGCTGCTCCATCGCGGCGACCCGCCGGGCCTACGACGACTTCTATCGCGCGGCCTGCCGCACGATGGACACCGGCACGGCAGCGGCGGACCCGGCCTGAGTCGCCGCCCCGGCTAAGAGCCTGCGCGGCAGTAGGACGGCCTCGCAGGCACCTAGATGGATTGCAAGGGTGACGGGACGGCGGTGGCCGAGACGCGTGCCATCGCCGGCTCTGGCAGCGGTTTGCCGAGCAGCGGCCGGCCCTTCATCTCCGAGGGCACGGGAATGCCCAGCAGCGACAGGATGGTCGGCGCGACATCCAGGTTGCTGCAGGTGCCGAGGTCGCTGCCGGGCGCGATGCCGGCGCCGATGAAAGCCAGCAGTCCTTCCGGATGGTGCATCCCCTGCTTGGGGGTCGGCGCATCCAGGGTGAACAGGGACTCCAGCGCAAAGCCTTCCGCGGCGACACCCGGGCAGCCGTCGAAGAGATAGCGCACGCCGGCGATCCGCGCCGGCAGGCCGTAGGGGCTGATGGTGAGCAACTGGCCGTTCTCGGCGACGTGGATGGCCGGCTCGACGACATCCCCGGCCCTGCGCCGGATCGCTTCGATGCGCTGCCTGACCTGCGCCCGCTTTCCCGGATCCGGCACGCCGAGGTTCCATTGCGGCACCATCGTCGGCACCACCTCGGTGATGCCGTCGCGGCCGATGACATCGAGAAACCGCTCGATGTCGCGGATGCGGACGATGAACTTGCCCTCCTGGTAGCGCTCCGACTGGTAAGGCTTCTGCCCCATGCTCGATGCCACCACCAGCACGCCTTGCGGACCGACCAGCTTGATGAAGCGTCCCAGGAGCCGGTCGCACAGCCGGTAGCCGAGCGGCACGGCGTCCCCGTAGAGCTTCCGCTCCGCGGGCGGCGACTTGGCGAGAAACGCACTGTCGTCCCAGGCGCGCCAGTAGTGATGCATGAAGTGCGCGGCATGGTTGGTGTGCCAGGTCGCGAACGCCGGCTGGTGCTTGCGATAGAGGCGGGCGAAGACATCGAAGTTGACCAGCGGCTGCAGCGCCGGGCGCCGCCAGCGCATCGCCGGGTTCAGGCGCTCGCGCAGCAATTGCGTGCCGATGGCGAACATCGTCGCCGGCTTGAGGCCATGAGCCGGCAGCTGCATCGCAAGCCGCGCCAGCTCGCCGACACCGAGCCTGGCCCCGGTCTTGTTCTGGACCTGCGTGCCGAGGCGGTTGATCTTCTGCACCGGCTCGAGCGATTTCGGAAACGTCTCCGGCCCGGGTGCGAACGGTCCCGGCACCATGAAGCCATCCACCGGCTGCGGCGGATAGGCGCCGATGCTGCCGAAGATGCCCACCTTGTGCCCGGCGGCCGCCACGTGCTCCCAGCTGCGCCGCGCACCGATGGTGCCGGCTTCCTGCTCCAGGACGCTGGCGCGATGGACGTCCTGCGGCACGCCCGTATGCACGGTGACCCAGGTGATCCATGGATCGAGGTGCGGCGGGCGCTCCTCGGCGACCTGCGTCGCGCAGGCGCCTTGGCTGCGCAAGCGGGCGAAGTTGGGCAGGTAGCCGGCGCCGTTGGCCGCGACCAGCTTGTTCACGACCGCCCAGCTGATCTCGTTGAATTCCAGCAGGAGAACCTTCCGTGGATTCATCGGCGTGCCCCGTAGTAGGCGATCGGCCCGACCTCGCTTGCGCGCGACGATCGGTACCTGCAACTCATCGAATGCTCCCGGCGCGGCAGTCCCGGCACCCCAGGCGAAGCCGATGGGGATTCATGTTAGCCACGCGTGCCGGCGGGCGCGAGAACGGCTTTGTCAACTTAGGCTGCCTCCGCCCCGCGCCGCCCGATGCGTCGTCCGATGCGGCCGTTCAACCCCCCTTCATCTACCACCCGTCGGCCCCGCTGTGATCAATGTCACGCCGAGCGAATAGCGTGCGACCACCCAACAAACAGCAGCGGGAGCTCCAGTCCATGCTTCAGAAGAAACTTTCCTCCGTGTCCGGGACGACCAAGACCGGCCAGGATCCGTACCTGCAACCGGCCGCTGCGGATGGCCTGGGCGCGTGCAGCCCGACCGGACACAGCGCGCCTGCGGGCAACTGGCGGCTGCCGATGATCGCGATGTCGGCAGCAGTCGCCCTGGCCCTCGGCGCATGCGGCGGCGGCGGCGGATCCGATGGCTCGGCACCCGAGCTGGCGGCCGCGCCGGGCTCCGGCGACATCGCTGCCGATGGCGACAGTCCGATCGACCCCTTCGTCGAGATCGCTGGCGAGCCCGCGGAGGAGAAGGCGCTGCGATTGAGCCTGTGGCGCGAGCGCTGGGCGCAGTGGCTTGCGGAACGTTCCAAGCCCGATCCGGCACCGGCACCTTCGCCAAGCCCCAGCCCGGCCCCCGCACCGACTCCGGTCCCCGCGCCGACTCCGGTTCCCGCGCCGACTCCGGTTCCCGCGCCGACCCCAGTTCCTGCTCCGACCCCAGTTCCTGCTCCGACCCCAGTTCCTGCGCCGACGCCGGTTCCTGCGCCGACGCCGGTCCCATCGCCGACGCCGACGCCCTCACCGGTACCGGTGCCTGCACCGAGCGCGGGGCTGTCGCTGGCGGCCTGCGTGCCGAGCGGGCTGGGCAAGGACTACCAGGTCGGCTCCGGTGCCGGCCAGCTCAGCAGCCTCGACCAGGTGCCTTGGGAGAGCCTGGCCGCCGGCGACACGGTGCGCATCTTCCATCGCGCCGCCCCCTATCGCGGCAAGATCCTGCTGGCGGCGAAGGGCACTGCCAATGCACAGGTCAGGGTCTGCGGCGTCAAGGGCCCCAACGGCGAACGACCGATCGTCGACGGCGCCGACGCCACGACCCGCGCGGGCCTCTATTTCGGCAGCGGCACGAACGGCACGCTGCAGGAAACCCGTGGCGTGGTGATGATCCGCAACAACAGCGACTACCGCCACTATCCCGCGCACATCCAGATCGACGGGTTGGCCGTGCGCGGCGTCACCCCGAGTTACCGGTTCACCGACAGCAAAGGCGTGGCGCGGCAGTACACGGACTTCAGCGCCTGCATCTGGGTCGACCGCGGCCATGACATCACCATCGCCGACAACGAGATCAGCGACTGCACCAACGGCATCTTCAGCAAGTCGACCGACGAAGGCGACTTCGCGGTCACCAAGAACCTGCGCATTGCCGGCAATCACATCCACGGCAACGGCCTGGTGGGCAGCGACAAGCTCCACAACGCCTACGTGCAAAGCGTCGGCGTGGTCTACGAGTTCAATCGCTTCGGGCCGCTGCGGTCCGGCGCCGGCGGCAACAACATCAAGGACCGCTCGGTCGGCCCGATCGTCCGCTTCAACCGCATCGAGGAAGGAGCGCGCGCCATCGACCTGGTGGAGGCGGAAGACTATCCGGCCACCGCCCTGGCCAGCCCGGCGTATCGCAGCACCTTCGTCTACGGCAACCAGATCGTCAAGAGCGGCAACAGCGGCAGCTTCATCCACTACGGCGGCGACCACTACGGCAGCACGCCGGGCGCCAGCTGGGGCGAGCCGATCTTCCGCAAGGGGACGCTCTACTTCTTCAACAACACGGTGTACGCGACCGGCAGCATCGGCATGATGTTCAACCTGTCGACCACCGAAGAGAAGGCGGAGGTCTGGAACAACGTGTTCTACTTCGCGCCGTCGGTGACCTATCCGGCCTTGCGGCAGAACACCGACATCGGCGCCAACTGGACCGCCGGCGGCATCCTCAATCTCGGCCGCAACTGGATCAACTCGAACTGGTCCGACACCGGCAATCGCACGGCCATCAAGGGACAGGTCAACGGGACCGCCAACCTGATCACCGGCAGCACCCCGCCGATCGACCTTTCGACCTTGGTGCCGCTCGCCGGTAGCGCCATCATCGACGCGGCGCAGGCCGGGCCGGCAGCGGCCGCGGGCTTCAAGCTCAACTACCAGCTCGAC
>JAEZQX010000514.1 GCA_023441105.1 Pseudomonadota bacterium
TCGCCTGCCTGCTGCAGGCGCCGGGCGACCGCGCCGATGCGGTGGCCGCTGCGGTAGTGGCGTCCCTGGGCCTGGCGGCGGTCTGCTTCGCAGCCGGCTCGCTGGCGCTCTTCCAACTGGCCGTGCTGCTGGCCGCTGCGCTGGGCGGCGCCGGCCTGTGGCTGTGGCCCAGGCCGCGGATCCACCATGGCTCGGCCGTGATGGCCGTCGCCGCAGCCGGCTGGCTAACAATCGCGCAGGCCGCCCTGCTGCTGATCGCGGTGCAGCCGCGATCGCTGGCGCTGCTGGCACTGGCCTTCGCCGTCCTGCCGCTGCTGGCACGACGATGGCGCAGCAGCGTCGCCGCCCCGCTCGCCACGGCACTGGCGGCCGGCCTGCTGGCGGGCGGCGCGCTGATGCTGCAGACGGCAGGACCGGAAATCGGCGGCGCGGCCGGCGAAGCAGGCAGCGGCGACCCCGCTTACTATGGCAAGTAGCAGCATGAGGAGGAGCGCATGATCCGGAGATCGGCAATTCGAACCCGCGGTGCCGGGCGGGCGCCCCGCTCCCGCCGGCATTTCCTGCTGAGCGCCTGGCTTGCCTGCGCGGCAACGCTGGCCAGCGGTCCGGCGGCGGCACAGCCGGCACGCTTCGAGATCGACCCCGAGCACCTGTCGATCGGTTTTCTCGTCGACCACCTCGGCTATGCCAGGGTGCTGGGACTGTTTCGCGCCGCCAAGGGCAGCTACACCTACGACGAGAAGACCGGCGCCCTGTCGGACGTGCGCATCGAGGTCGAGACCGCCAGCGTGTTCACCAACCATCGCAAGCGCGACGACCACCTGAAGGGGCCGGACTTCCTCAACAGCGGCGAGTATCCAAGGATGGTGTTCACCGCCGGCGCCGCGCAGCGCACCGGCGATCGTGCCTTCGAGATCCCTGGCAACCTCGAGCTGCTGGGCAGGCAACAGCCGATGACGCTGCAGGCATCGGTGAACAAGCTGGCGAAATACGAGCTGGGGACCTTTCGCAAGCCCTACGTGATGGGCGTGTCGGCGCGCGGCCGCTTCCTGCGCAGCGCCTACGGCATGAGCTACGGCCTGGACAACGGCTGGGTGGGTGACAGCGTGGAAATCATCATCGAATTCGAGGCGCACCGGCAATGAGCCGCTGCGCTCGCCTGCACCCCCGCCTAGTGCAGGTCGGGGTCCGCAACCGGCTTGGAGTGCCCCGCATCGCCGGCGGCCTTCCCGAGCCGGTTCGCCTTGCGCTGCTTCAACCAGCGCGGCAGCAGGAACCAGGCGATGGCAAAGACGAGTATCGCCAGGTAGACCACCACCGATACGAGCCCGTCGGACTGCTCCATCTCATCCCCTCGACATGAGCACCGCTTACGCGCCTGCCGCAAAGATAGCGCAGTTTGCGCAACTTGCGTGCCCACGCCGCCTGTCGTCGCTGGGCACGCTCCCTGCAGGCTGCGCGCATGCCTGAAGCTCGCCGACCGGCCGAGGAACCGCTGTCGCGCTACAAGCAGAAGCGCGACTTCGACATCACGCCGGAACCGCCCGCCGAGCTGCCGAGGGCGGCGCGCAAGCGCCGCAAGGCCCTGTCCTTCGTGATCCAGAAGCACTGGGCGCGGCGGCTGCACTACGACTTCCGCCTCGAGGCGAACGGCGTGATGCTCAGCTGGGCAGTACCGCGCGGGCCCAGTTTCGATCCCGCCGAAAAGCGGATGGCGGTGCATGTCGAGGACCATCCCATCTCGTATAACAGCTTCGAAGGGACGATCCCCGCCAGGCAGTACGGTGCCGGCAACGTGATCATCTGGGACCGCGGCACCTGGGAGCCGCAAGGCGATCCGGACGAAGGCATGCGCGACGGCAAGCTGGTCTTCCGGCTGCACGGCGAGAAGCTCGCCGGCCTGTGGGAGCTGATCCGGATCTCCAAGCCGGAGGCGAAGCAGGACCAGTGGATGCTGTTCAAGAAGCGCGATGAATGGGCCCGCCCGCAGGCGGAGTACGACGTCATCGCGGCGCTGCCCGACAGCGTGGTCGAGCGGCCGCTCGGACCGATCGAGGAACGCGAGCCGCGAGGCGCACCGCCCGCGGACCGCGGACTGGCCGATGAGCGGGAGCCCCGCGGCGAAGCGCCCCCGGACCTCGCGCAGGCGGTCGCCGTGAAGAGCCTGCCGGCCAGGTTGGCACCCCAGCTCGCCAGCCTGTCGGTCAGCCCGCCCACCGGGCCGGGCTGGCTGGTCGAGCCGAAGTTCGACGGCTACCGCATCCTCGCCCGGGTCGATGCCGGCGGCGTGCGGCTGTTCACCCGCAACGGCCACGACTGGACCGACAAGATGAAGAGCCTGGCCGCTGCCGTGGCGGCGCTGGGCGCGCGCCGCAGCTGGCTCGACGGCGAGATCGTGGTGCTGGACGACAAGGGCGTGCCCGACTTCAATGCCCTGCAGAACGCGCTCGGCAGCGCGCGCAGCGACGCCATCGTCTATTTCGCCTTCGACGCGCCATACTTCGACGGCCAGGACCTGCGCAAGGTGCCGCTGGCGTCGCGGCGCGCCCTGCTGCGCCGGCTGTTCGACGCGCACGGCGGCAGCCGCGTGCGCTACAGCCAGGACTTCGAGGCGCCGGCGGCGCAGATGCTCGAGGCGGCCTGCCGCATGGGCATGGAAGGCGTCATCGCCAAGCGCGTCGATGCGCCCTACGTCTCGGCTCGCAGCGAGAGCTGGCTCAAGCTCAAGTGCTCGCTGCGCCAGGAGTTCGTCGTGTGCGGCTTCACCGACCGCAGCGGCGCCCGCGGCGAGGTCGGCAGCCTGCTGCTCGGGTACCACGAGGATGGCCGGCTGCGCTATGCCGGCAGCGTCGGCACCGGCTGGGATGCCAGGACCGGGCGCAGCCTGCACCGGCAGCTGGCCGAACTGGAGGTGCCCGAGCCGGCGCTCGATCCCGCCAGCGTCAAGCCGGGCCGCTGGTCACGCCGGGCCGCCGGCAGCGAGCGCTGGATCAGGCCGGAGCTGGTGGCCGAAGTGGCGTTCACCGAATGGACCGCGGACGGCCACGTCCGGCATCCGACCTTCCGCGGGCTGCGCAGCGACAAGCCGCCGGCCGATATCGTCCGCGAGCAAGCCCTGGGGCCGGCCGGTCCCGCGCCCGGCGCGCCGTCCGGCGGCAGGTCGGCAGCCGGCAAGGCCGGCGCCGGCGCGTCGCCGGTCAGGATCAGCAACCCGGAACGGGTCATCGACCCGGCCAGCGGCATCCGCAAGGTCGACCTGGTGCGCTACTACGAAAGCGTCGCCGACTGGATCCTGCCGCACCTGGCCAACCGGCCGGTTTCCCTGGTGCGGGCGCCCGAAGGCATCACCGGCGAACTGTTCTTCCAGAAGCACCCCGAGACGCGCATGCCGGGCATGACCATCCTCGACCCGGCGCTGTGGCCCGGCCATGGCGCGCTGCTGGCGGTCGACGATGTCGACGCCCTCCTGTCGGCGGCGCAGATGAACACCATCGAATTCCATACCTGGAACTCGCTGGCAGGCGCCATCGACGATCCCGACCGGATGATCTTCGACCTCGATCCCGGCGAGGGCGTGAGCTGGGCCCATCTGCAGGAGGCGGCGATCCTGATGAAGGGACTGCTGGAAGAGCTGAAGCTGCAGAGCTGGCTCAAGACCAGCGGCGGCAAGGGCCTGCACGTCGTGGTGCCGCTGATCCCGAAGCTCGACTACAGCATCGTGAAGGCCTTCTCGCAGGCGGTCGTGCAGCATCTCGCGCGGACGATCCCCTCGCGCTTCGTCGCGGTCAGCGGCGGTTCGAACCGGGTCGGTCGCATCTTCGTCGACTACATCCGCAACGGCCACGGCCAGACCACCGTGGCGGCATTTTCGGCCCGTTCACGCCCCGGCATGGGCGTCTCGATACCGGTCGCGTGGGAGCAACTGATGTCGCTCAAAAGCGGCGCGCAGTGGACGGTGCGCACTGCCCGCGAGTACCTTAGCTTCCAGAAGGACGACCCGTGGACGGCCTATTGGAGCTGCCAGCAGGGCCTGGAAGACGCCATGTCGATCCTCGGCTTCGAGCCGCAAGGCGTGCAACGTTCGGCCCGGTCCCGGCGATCCCGCGGCTCCTGAACCTGGTGTAGATTAGGCTCCCGCCGAGCCGTTGGATCACTTCCCCGGAGACTTCCCATGGCCGCACGTTCCATTGCATCCCTGTCGCTGAGCTTCGGTCTGGTGTCGATACCGGTCAAGCTCTATTCGGCCACCGAAAGCGCCGCCACCGTCCGCTTCAACCTGCTCTCCAAGGACGGAGCGCGGCTCAAGCAGCAGTACGTGTCGGAGAAGGACCAGAAGGTGGTCGAGCGGGCCGAGATGGTCAAGGGCTACGAGTTCGAGAAGGACCGCTACGTGCTCTTCAGCGCCGACGAGCTGAAGGCGCTGCAGGAAAGCGCGTCGCACACCATCGACATCGTCGCCTTCATTCCGGAGAAGGCGGTGGATCCCGTCTTCTACGACAAGGCCTACTTCCTCGCGCCCGACAAGCGCGGCGGCAAGCCCTACACCCTGCTGATGGAGGCCATGCGCAAGAGCAAGCGCTGCGCCCTCGCCAAATGGGCCTGGAAGGGCAAGCAGTACGTGGTGCAGGTGCGGCCGGCCGAGGACGGATTGGTCCTGCAGCAGCTGCTCTATGCCGACGAAGTGCGCTCGCTCAAGGAACTCGACATCGAGAAGGTGTCGGTCTCGGACAGCGAGCTCAACCTCGCCCTGCAGTTCATCGAGCAGATCTCGCAGGACAACTACGATCCCGCGCAGTTCGAGGACGAGGAGAAGAAGCGCATCCTTGCGGCCATCGACGAGAAGATCGCCGGCAAGCAGATCGTCGCCACCGAGGAGCCCGAGCCCGCCGCCGGCGGCCAGGTCATCGACCTGATGGAGGCACTGCGCGCGAGCCTTGCGCAGCGCGAACAGAAGGCCAAGCCGGCCGCCAAGGCCCGCGCCGCGGCGCCGGCGGTGGAAGAGGAAGAGCTGGCCGCCACCGGCACCGGAGATCGTGAACGCAAGGGCGTGCGTCGCGCCGCCAAGCCCAAGGAGGCGGCTGCCCCGGCACGCGTACGAGCGAGGAAGTGACGACCAGGCCCGAGCTGCAGACGCCCTACACCGTGCGCAGCATCCGCGAGATGCTGGGTTTGTCGCGGACGATGCTGGCCGGCTTCATCGATGCCGGCTTCGTGCAGCCGACCCGTGGCGCCCGCAACGAATATCGCTTCACCTTCCAGGACGTGGTCCTGCTGCGCACGGCGCAAAGCCTGCACGCGGCCCGCATCCCGCCGCGCAAGATCCTGCGTTCGCTCAAGCGGCTCAAGGCCGCCCTTCCCCGTGAGCTGCCGCTCACCGGCTTGCGCATCACCGCCGTCGGCAACGACATCGCCGTGCGCAACGGCAGCACCCAGTGGGAAGCGGAATCGGGCCAGCTGCTGATGGACTTCGAGGTCGCGCCGGTACGCGGCGCGGTGGCCATCCTGCAGCACGCGCCTGCCGCTGCGCCGTCGCCGCGCGACGCCGACGAATGGTTCGCCCGCGCCGAGGAGCTCGAGGAGTCGGAGGCTCATGCCGAAGCCGAAGCGGCCTATCGGCGCGCGCTGCAACTCGCACCCGACCATGCCGACGCCTGGCTGAACCTGGGCGCCATGCTGTGCGAAGCGCACCGCTGCGAGGAGGCGGTGGCACTCTACGACCAGGCGCTGCTGCATTGTCCCGACGAGCCGCTGCTGCACTTCAATCGCGCCATCGCGCTGGAGGACCAGGGCCGTCACCGCGAGGCGATCGCCGGCTACGAAGCCTGCCTGCGGCTGGCACCGGACCTGGCCGATGCCCATTTCAACGCGGCACGGCTGCACGAGCAGGCAGGCAACGCGCAGCGGGCGGTGCGCCACTTCAGCGCCTATCGGCGCCTGCAACGGCACTAGGCGCCAGGCTCCAGCGGCGGCCTACTCGCCCAGCTGGCGCATCGCGTTGATCAGTTCGTCGCCCGACGCCGGCGCCTCGCCGAGCGGCGGCGCGAGACCCTCGCGCGTGGCGCTGAAGCCGGTGCTGCCGTCCGGGCCCGAGACGACGCCCTGCAGCCGGTCACCCGCGGCGGTGGCAGTGACCTCCCGCACGTTACCGCGCTCGTCGGTGAACGAGAACTGCAGCTGCGTGCCCTGCAGCCGCGGGCTGCGCATGCTGGTGCGGATCGGACCGAACTCGATTCCCCCCTTCACCTCCTGGAACACCTGTTCGACGGCCAGTTGCGCGTCGGCGGCGGCTCCCCCTTCCTGCCAGCTGGCGCGCCATTTGCCGCCGACGTTGGCGGGCACGATCCACAGGAAGGCCGGACGGTGCTGCACCCACGAGGTCTCGTCCGGCCGCCAGTCGCCCATGGTGAACTGGTGCGAGACCAGCCGCGTGCCCGGCTTCATCGCCAGCAGCGTCGGCCGCAGCTTGAGGTTCAGTTGCGGCAGGAGGTACATGGTCACCACGTCGGCCGTGCTGAAGTCGGTGGCGAAGATGTCGGCCTGGCGGAACTGCGCCTTGTCCGAAACGCCCGCCTCGCGCGCGTTGCGCTGGGCATGCTCGACCAGCTTGGGGTCGTACTCGAGACCCAGCCCGCGGGCATTGAACGCCTTGGCCGCCGCGATGACGATCTTGCCGTCCCCGGCGCCCAGGTCGACGACATAGTCCTTGGAGGTGACCTGAGCCAGCCGCAGCATGCGAGTCACCAGCTCGTCCGGCGTCGGTATCCAGACCACGTCCTTGCCCGCCTGGCCGCGCTTCGGCTCGTAGGCTGCGTCACCCGGCGACGCCGCATCCTGGGCCATCAGCGAGCCGCATCCCAGCAGCAGCGCCACGGCCAGCAGCGCCGGGCGCAACGAGAGGTTGAGCGGGAACGGAAATCGGCGGGTACCCATCATCGTATTGCTTCCATGCGAGGTGGCGATTGCTCTGCTGGTAGCGATGCTAACCCGATGCGCCGGACTGGATGCGCGCCGCCAGCCGCAGGTCCTCAACCAGCTTGTCGAACGCCGCGGCCGCGGCCGGATCATCGGCCAGTCGCAACAGGTAGGAGGGATGGAAGGTCAACAGCAACGGCGGCGCGCCGTCGATGATGCGACCGCGCTCCTCGTTCATCCGCACCGGCCGGCCCAGCCGGGCGCGGGCGGCGGTGGCGCCAAGGCACACGATCAGCGCCGGCCGGACCCGGGCGATCTCCTCCTCCAGCCACGGCATGCAGGCGAGGATCTCGGCATCCAGGGGCTTCTCGTGCAGGCGGCGCTTGCCGCGGCTCTTGAACTTGAAGTGCTTGACGGTATTGGTCAGGTAGAGGCTGCGCCGGTCCAGCCCGGCCTGCGCCAGCGCCCGGTCCAGCAGGCGTCCGGCAGGTCCGACGAAGGGCCGGCCGGCGAGATCCTCCTGATCGCCCGGCTGCTCGCCCACCAGCATGATGCGCGCATCCGCCGGTCCCTCTCCCCAGACCGTCTGCGTGGCTGGCTCCCACAGCGGACAACGGCGGCAGCCCGCCGCCCGCAACCCGACCTGTTCCAGCGTGCCCTCCGGCGCCTGCGCCAACCGACCGGCGGCAAGCTCCGCCAGCGGCGGCGGTCGCGGCCCGCAGCGCAGGAAGTCCTGCGGCTTGACGAGGGCCTGCATGGTGGCGGAGCGCTGCTGCGCAGCCTGCACCAGCGCCGGAATCACTCGCGCCTCCGGCAGGTTCTTCCAGTACTTCTGCGGCATCTCCGAAAGCATGGCGCGCACTTTCAGGCGCGCCGGATTGAAGATGCTGCGGTAGTACAGTCGCCAGGCCTCCTCGAAGGCATCCTCGGGCGGAGCTGCCGCTCGTTCGACGCCCGGCGTGAACCACACCTGCCCGTGCTCGTCCCCGTCCCAGTGCATGCAGCGGTACGGCGTCAGGATGGACCAGCGCATGCCACTGAAGCGCCGGCGGAAGAAGCCGCTGACCTGTTCCACGATGTAGTGCTCGGGCTCGAACCAGGCCACGTAGCGTGACTCGCCCGCCTCGCTGCCGCCGGCGTCATCGCCGTCCGGCACCGCGCGAAAGCGCACGAACGCCTTCATCTTGTGGATGTCGCGGCTCACCGCGCGAGACAGGGCATGGAGCTGCAGCACCTGCGGGTCGCCGTGCAACTCCAGCAGGTGGCGCTCGCCACCTGCCAGCCGCCACAGCAGCTCGTAGAGCAAGGCCCAGCGTTCGTCATTGCGATGGCAGGCGACCAGCCGAGCCTTCTCGATGAACGCCGCCGGTACGCGGACCGGCGCCATCTCGCTGCTTGCGGCCGTGGCTGCGGCGTCCGGTTCGGGCGGCGCCGCCGGATCCGGCTGCCACCACAACTGCATCGGCGGGATGCGCCGGCTGAGGAAGCCGCGCGCCAGTCGCTGCCAGGTAGCGAAGTCCGGATGGAAGCGCACCACCTGCGAACGAGGGCTGTCGGCGGCCATGGGCTGCGGCCGCGCGC
>JAEZQX010000008.1 GCA_023441105.1 Pseudomonadota bacterium
GCCCAGGACGACGCGGCCGAGTGATCCATCCTGCCGGCGCCGGAAACGGTGTCGGCACGGTGCGGCGGCAGGGCAGGGAAGCCCCGCCGCACCGGGTTCCCGGCAAGCCTGCGGGCCGGCCGGGAACCCGTGGCCGGGCAGGGGCCGGTTGACGCGGTTTTTACCGGCCCGCTATACTTTCCAGTCTTCGGCAGGCCGTCCTTCGGCCTGCCGTCGTTTTCACACCTCCGGTCCCGGTTCGCGGGGCCCCAAGCAGAAGAACCTTAGAATGGCGACGATCAACCAGCTGGTCCGCAAGCCGCGGCAGGCGGAAACGTACAAGAGCGCCTCGCCGGCACTGGAAAAGTGCCCGCAGCGCCGCGGTGTTTGCACCCGCGTCTACACCACCACCCCGAAGAAGCCGAACTCGGCCCTGCGCAAGGTTGCCAAGGTGCGCCTCACCAACGGTTACGAGGTCATCTCGTACATCGGCGGCGAAGGCCACAACCTGCAGGAGCACTCGGTCGTCCTGATCCGCGGTGGCCGCGTCAAGGACCTGCCGGGCGTGCGTTACCACACCGTCCGCGGCTCGCTTGATGCCGCCGGCGTGACCAAGCGTCGCCAGGGCCGTTCGAAGTACGGCGCCAAGCGCCCGAAGAGCTAATCGAGGAAGCCCGACAATGTCCCGTAAAGGTTCCACCCCCCAGCGCGCCGTCCTTCCCGATCCGAAGCACGGGAGCGAAACCATCGCCCGCTTCATCAACATGGTGATGAAGAGCGGCAAGAAGTCGATCGCCGAGAACATCGTGTACGACGCGATGGACGTCATCGGCCAGAAGAACGCCAATTCGATCGAGCTGGTGCAGAAGGCGCTCGACAACGTCGCTCCGGCGGTCGAGGTGAAGTCCCGTCGCGTCGGCGGCGCCACCTACCAGGTGCCGGTCGAAGTGCGTGCCTCCCGTCGCCTGGCCCTGGCCATGCGCTGGGTGATCGACTCGGCCCGCAAGCGCGGCGAGAACTCGATGGCCCGCAAGCTGGCCGCCGAGCTGATCGACGCGTCCGAGAACCGCGGCGGCGCGATCAAGAAGCGCGAAGAGACCCACCGCATGGCCGAGGCCAACAAGGCCTTCGCCCACTACCGCTGGTAACCGCGACGGGCCCCTGAGCGGGCCCCTCGACCAGCACCGGGGTGGCGCGGCAGGTTCCGCGCCCTCCGTCTTTAGGAAGCCGGCGCCGCGCGCCGCTCCTTCACCGAAAAGCCAAAAAGCAAACGAGAGGCTCCCGTGGCCCGCACCACTCCCATCGAGCGTTACCGCAACTTCGGCATCATGGCCCACATCGATGCCGGCAAGACCACCACGTCCGAGCGCATCCTGTTCTACACCGGCAAGAGCCACAAGCTGGGTGAAGTGCACGACGGTGCCGCGACCATGGACTGGATGGAGCAGGAGCAGGAGCGTGGCATCACGATCCAGTCCGCTGCCACGACCGCGTTCTGGAAGGGCATGGACAAGTCCTTCCCGGAGCACCGCTTCAACATCATCGATACCCCCGGGCACGTCGACTTCACCATTGAGGTGGAGCGTTCGCTGCGCGTGCTCGACGGCGCGGTGTTCGTGCTGTGCGCCGTGGGCGGCGTCCAGCCGCAGTCGGAGACCGTGTGGCGCCAGGCCAACAAGTACCACGTGCCGCGGATCGCGTTCGTCAACAAGATGGACCGTACCGGCGCGAACTTCTCCAAGGTCCGTGACCAGCTGAAGGCCCGCCTGGGCGCCGTGCCGGTGCCGATGCAGGTGCCGATCGGCGCCGAGGACGGCTTCGAGGGCGTGGTCGATCTGCTGAAGATGAAGGCCATCCACTGGGATACCGCCAGCCAGGGTCTGAGCTTCGAGTACCGCGATATCCCGGCGGAGCTCCAGGCCGAGGCCGAGGAAGCCCGTGCGTTCATGATCGAGTCCGCGGCCGAGGCCAGCGAAGACCTCATGAACAAGTACCTCGAAGAGGGTGAGCTGTCGGAGGCCGAGGTCATCAACGGGCTGCGCACGCGCACCCTGGCGACCGAGATCGTGCCGATGTTCTGTGGCTCGGCGTTCAAGAACAAGGGCGTGCAGGCCATGCTCGACGGCGTGGTCCAGCTGCTGCCGTCGCCGGTGGACGTCCCGGCCGTGCGCGGCGTGGACATGGACGACGAGGCCAAGGAGCTGACCCGCGAGTCCAGCGACAACGCCCCGTTCTCCGCGCTGGCGTTCAAGATCATGACCGACCCGTTCGTCGGTTCGCTGACCTTCTTCCGCGTCTACTCCGGCAAGCTCAACGCCGGCGACCAGGTGCTGAACTCGGTCAAGAACAAGAAGGAGCGCATTGGCCGCCTGCTGCAGATGCACTCCAACAACCGCGACGAGATCAAGGAAGTGCTGGCGGGCGACATCGCCGCCGCCGTGGGCCTGAAGGACGTCACCACCGGTGACACCCTGTGCGCCACCGACGCCCCGATCGTCCTGGAGCGCATGGCGTTCCCGGAGCCGGTCATCTCGATGGCGGTCGAGCCGAAGACCAAGTCCGACCAGGAGAAGATGGGCAACGCCCTCAGCCGCCTGGCGCAGGAGGATCCGTCCTTCCGCGTGCGTACCGACGAGGAATCCGGCCAGACCATCATCTCCGGCATGGGCGAGCTGCACCTGGACATCATCGTTGACCGCATGAAGCGCGAGTTCAACGTGGAGGCCAACGTCGGCAAGCCGCAGGTGGCCTACCGCGAGACGATCCGCTCCAGCGACGTCAAGTCGGACTACAAGCACGCCAAGCAGTCCGGTGGTAAGGGCCAGTACGGCCACGTGGTGATCGAGCTGTCGCCGATGACCGCCGAGGACCGCGAGAAGCACGCCGCCGACATCAAGGACGACTTCCTGTTCCTCAACGAGATCACCGGTGGCGTGATCCCGAAGGAGTTCATCCCGTCGGTCGAGAAGGGCCTGCGCGAAACCATCACCAGCGGTCCGCTGGCCGGGTTCCCGGTGGTCGGCATCAAGGTCAAGCTGGTGTTCGGCTCGTACCACGACGTCGACTCGTCGGAAATGGCGTTCAAGCTGGCCGCTTCGATGGCGTTCAAGCAGGGCTTCGCCAAGGCCAGCCCCGTGCTCCTCGAGCCGATCATGAAGGTCGAGATCGTCAGCCCGGAGGATTACCTGGGCGACGTGATGGGCGACGTGAGCCGTCGTCGCGGCGTGCTGCAGGGCCAGGACGACAGCCCGTCGGGCAAGATCATCAACGCGATGATCCCGCTGGGCGAGATGTTCGGCTACGCCACCTCGCTGCGTTCGATGTCGCAGGGCCGCGCCACGTTCTCGATGGAGTTCGACCACTACGAGGAAGCGCCCAACAACATCGCCGAGACGGTGATCAAGAAGGCGTAACCGGTGGCGCCCCGCGGCGCACCCCTACCAGGAGTGGCCATCCACGGATGGCCGCGGTTCCCAGGAAATTCCAAGTTCAAGAGGTATTGCACCAATGTCCAAGGGTAAGTTCGAGCGCACCAAGCCGCACGTGAACGTCGGCACCATCGGCCACGTTGACCATGGCAAGACCACGCTGACCGCCGCGCTGACCAAGATCGGCGCCGAGCGTTTCGGTGGCGAGTTCAAGGC
>JAEZQX010000034.1 GCA_023441105.1 Pseudomonadota bacterium
GCGCGCGGCCCCCGCCGCCCGCGCGGGGGGCGCGGCCGCCTCTCCGGTCTCCCGGCAACTGCCTGCATTTTCAGCTTACGTTCATTCCGCCGGTATGCCAAGCGCCGCGAACAGCTCGGGCTGCAGCGCGGCCTGCTGACGGAAGCGACACCGGGCCGCATCGGCAATGCAGAGAAGCTGCCGGCAGGCTTCGGTAAAGTCTTGATTTACAATTATATATTGGAACTCGCCGGCATGCTCGAGCTCGTTGCGCGCGGCCGCCAGGCGGCGTTCAATGACCTCGGGCGCATCCTTGCCTCTTGCCTGCAGGCGTTGCTCCAGGATGTCCAGCGACGGCGGCGCGATGAAAATCGAAATCGCATCCGGATAGAGGCTGGTGACCTGCCGGGCTCCCTGCCAGTCGATCTCCAGCACGATGTCGGCGCCGGCCGTCGTCTGCTCGTCGATCCATCGGCGCGAGGTGCCGTAGAGATTGCCGTGCACTTCCGCCCATTCGAGGAATTCGCCTGCCAGGCGCCGTCGCCGGAACTCCTCGGCGGAAATGAAGCAGTAGTCTTCGCCGTCGCGCTCGCCCTCGCGAGGAGGGCGGGTGGTGAAGGAAACCGAATGGCGGATGCGGGTGCGCGCCTCCATCAGGGCGCGGACCAGCGACGTCTTGCCGGCGCCTGACGGAGCGACGACGATCAGGATCGTGCCAGCGGGTGAAGGCATGCTGTCAGGCGTTGATCGCAAGTTGATGGGCTAGCCGCAAGTCTAACAAGCCGGTCATCACCGTCAGGCGCCGCCGGAGCGGTCGGTTGCCACCGTCCGCCGCCGCGCAGCGCGCGGGCGCGGCCTGCCGTGCCGGGCGCCACCTTCTGGCGTTCGCGCGGGGGACGTTCATTCGGCCAGCTGGCGCATTTCGACGATCAGGTCCTGCTTGCCTTCGAAGCCGATGCCCGGGAGGTCCGGCATGACGATGTGCCCGTCCTGCACCCGCACGCCGTCAGGAAAGCCGCCGTACGGCTGGAACAGGTCGGGATAGCTCTCGTTGCCGCCGAGGCCAAGGCCGGCAGCGATGTTGAGCGACATCTGGTGGCCGCCGTGCGGAATGCAGCGGGCCGGGGACCAGCCGGCACCGACCACCGCCTGCAACGTGCGCTGGTATTCGCACAAGCCATACGACAGGGCGCAATCGAACTGCAGCCAATCGCGGTCCGGGCGCATGCCGCCATGGCGCAGCAGGTTGCGGGCATCCTGGTAGCTGAAGAGATTCTCGCCGGTCGCCATCGGGCCGGGGTAGTAGTCGGCGAGCGCGGCCTGCAGGCGGTAGTCGAGCGGGTCGCCGGCTTCCTCGTACCAGAACAGCGGATAGTCGCGCAGCATCTTGGCATAGGCGATCGCGGTGTCGAGGTCGAAGCGGCCGTTGGCGTCCACGGCCAGCCGTGCCTCTGCGCCGATCTCGGCGAGCACCGATTCGATCCGCTCGCGGTCCTCGTCGAGGGTGGCGCCGCCGATCTTCATCTTCACCACGTTGTAACCGCGGTCGAGATAGGAGCGCATCTCGGCGTTCAGCGCGCCGAGGTCCTTGCCGGGGTAGTAGTAGCCGCCGGCGGCGTAGACGAAGACCTTCGGATTGGCCTCCACGCCGTGACGGTCGGCCAGCAGGCGGAACAGCGGCTGGCCGGCGATCTTCGCCACCGCGTCCCAGACCGCCATGTCGATGGTGCCGACCGCGACCGACCGTTCGCCGTGGCCGCCCGGCTTCTCGTTGCGCATCAGCGTCGCCCAGATCCGGTCCGGATCGAGGTTGTCGCCGGCATCGTTGAGCAGCGATGCCGGATCGGCCTCCATCAGGCGCGGCGCGAATCGCTCGCGGATCAGGCCGCCCTGGCCGTAGCGGCCGTTGGAATTGAAGCCGTAGCCCACCACCCTGCGGCCGTCCCGGACCACGTCGGTGACCACTGCCACCAGGCTGGTGGTCATCTTCGAGAAGTCGATATAGGCGTTGCGGATCGGCGAGGCGATCAGGCGCGTGGATTCACGGATGTCGAGGATCTTCATGGCTGCAGCGCGCCTCGTCGCCGGACGCCGCGCGCGGGTGTGGGGGGACTCTCGATTCTATGACGCGATGCAGGGCCTTCCCGGACGGCCTCGAAGGCTATTGCCGTGACCTGTCCTGCCTTGCCGTGCCTTGCCGGGGCTCACGGCTGCTGCCGCAACTCCCGCTTGAGTACCTTGCCGTAGCTGTTCTTCGGCAGCGCGTCAACGAAGCGGTAGTGCTTGGGCCGCTTGAAACGGGCGATGCGCTCGAGGCAATGCCGATCCAGCGCCTCCACCGTCACGCCGGCAGGCGCCACCACGAATGCAACCACCACCTCGCCCCATTCGGGATCCGGCTGGCCGACCACGCACACTTCCGAGACCGCGGGATGAGTCAGCAGCGCCTCCTCCACCTCGCGCGGATAGATGTTGGAGCCGCCGCTGATGACCACGTCCTTCGAGCGATCGCGCAGCGTCAGATAGCCGCGGTCATCGAGGGAGCCGAGGTCGCCGGTATAGAGCCAGCCGCCCCGCAACGCATCGCGGGTGGCCTGGGGATTGTTCCAGTAGCCCTGCATCACGGCGTCGCCGCGGCAGACCACCTCGCCGATCCCGCCCCACGGCAACGGCATCCCGGCATCGTCCAGCACGGCGACCTGCATGCCGGTTCGCACCCGTCCCACGGAGCCGAGCAGCGCGTCGTCGCCGCTCGCATGATCTTCCCGGCGCAGCCAGGTGATGGTCATCGGCGACTCTCCCTGGCCGTAGATCTGCACGAACACCTGGCCGAAGGCCGCCAGCGAGCGCTTCAGCTCCTCGACGTACATCGGCCCGCCGCCGTAGACGATGGTCCGCAGGCCAGCCGGTGCGCGACCGGCCGCCTCGACCGCGAGCCGCAGCCGCTGGACCATCGTCGGCGCGAGGAACATGCCGCAACCGGGGTGTGCATCGCACAGGTCGAGGACCTCGTCGGGATCGAAACCGGCGCTCGCCGGAATCACCTGGGCCGCCCCGCGCGCCACATAGGCGGGAATGTAGAGCCCGGATCCGTGCGACATCGGCGCCGCGTGGATCTGGCACGCCCGCTCGTCGAACTGCTCGACGTCGGCCAGGTGACCCACCGTCACCGCCAGCAGGTTCCGGTGGGTGAGCATCGCCCCCTTGGATTTGCCGGTGGTACCGCTGGTGTAGAACAGCCAGGCGAGGTCGTCGGGCGCGACCTCGGCCGGATCGGCGGGCTCGGCGCCAAAGAGCTCGTCATAGGCGGGTGTGCCGAGCGCCACGACCGCTGCCCCGCGCGCATCGGCGGCAACGTCGGCGCGGTCTTGCGCACGAGTCTCATCGGCGGCGTTGGCTGCGATGGCGGCGGCCAATCCGCCGGCCAGCGACGGCGACGCGATCACCAGCCGGGCACCGGCATCGGCCACGATGTCCGCCATCTCCCGCGGATGAAGCTTGTAGTTGAGCGGCACCAGTGCCTGCCCAGCGGCCCAGGTGCCGAACATCACCTCCAGGATCTCGGGACGGTTCTCGCTGGCGATCACGATGCGCGCGCCGGACGGATGGTTCGCGCGCAACGTGGCCGCGAGCCGCAATGCCCTGGCATGGAGCTGCGACCAGGTCGCTACCGGCTCGCGACCCAGGTAGACGCCTGTCGCATCGGGAAATTGGCGGGCCGTCTGGGCCAGCAACTCGAAGATATTCATGTGCCCTGTCTCGATTGCAATCGCCGACTCGGGCGTTCGCCTGCAGCGGCGATCCGGGCGGCATCCGCGCCTGAAAGTCTAACCCCTCGGGACCGACCGACCGGCGGCTCTTCGCGCCGCCCAGTTGCTCTCAGGACGCTGACGGGCGATCATCGCGCGCGTCGAGAAGAAAGCCACTCCGTTATGCGCTACTGGTGGGTCAACCAGAACCAAACTTACCGCCACGAACTGCGCGGTGGATACCTGTGGTCTCCCAAGCGGAAGGCGAACCAGGCGTCGAATCCCTTTTACGACTTCATGCGGGAAGTAGCGCCAGGAGACATCATCTTCTCCTTCGCAGCCACTGCGATTCCCGCAATAGGCGTGGCCGCGACTCATGCGTACGAGGCGCCGAAGCCACTCGAATTTGGAAGGGCGGGTGCCTACTGGGAGATGATCGGCTGGCGGGTGGACGTGCGGTTCAGCGCTCTTCGGCACGCCATCAAGCCGTCACAGCACATGGCTGTGCTCGCTCCACTGCTTCCAGACCGATATGCGCCCCTCCGCGCCAACGGCGCCGGACTGCAAAGCGTCTATCTCACCCGGCTGCCGGAACAACTTGCCGTCGCCTTGATCGACCTGATCGGCGCCGAGGCGCATGCCATCGCTCTCGGCCGTCGAGTTGCAGAAGAATCACCCCTGTCGCCGGGGATCGGATTAGTCGAGTGGGAAGAGCATGAAATAAGCCAGGTGCGGCTGAACACATCCTTGGCTGAGACGGAGCGACAGGCCGTGGTGCTAGCCCGGCGTGGCCAAGGCGTCTTCAAGGACCGCGTCATGCTTATCGAACGCGCCTGCCGGCTGACCGGCGTGACGCGAGTCGAGCACCTACGCGCCAGCCATTGCAAGCCCTGGCGCGACGCAACCAATGTGGAGCGCCTGGATGGCGAGAACGGTTTGCTTCTGACGCCAAGCATGGATCACCTGTTCGACCGCGGATTCATCTCATTCGACGATAACGGCGATCTCCTCGTGTCGCCGGTGGCCCACCAGGAATCCTTGCAGCGCATGGGCATCGACGCGCGACACGCGATCAATGTGGGCTCATTCGCCGCGGGGCAGCGAAGGTACCTCGAGTTTCATCGCGAGAACGTGCTGCTGCGGTCACGCTATCTCGACCGGATCTGAGATTCCGACCGGCACCTTCGGGTCTTCTGGCATTGACATGCCGACCGCCGATTGACTAGAGTCGACCGGGAATCCCTGCACACCGAGCGCGCGACTCGGGCACGGCGGCGCAGGCGAATCCAGCGATGCGTCGAGCGCCGCTTCCGCGGTCGTCCCCGCCGCTGCGCGCCCGGCCGTGCGGCCAAGCATCGGCTCAATCATTGGGAGGAAAGAGAACATGACCATCCGTATCCGGCCATTCGCCTTGTTCGCGACCGCAGCGCTCTGCTCGATCGCCGCCGTGCCTGCCGCACAGTCGCAGGACTGGAAGCCCGACCGGCCGGTGACGATCATCGTGCCCTGGGCACCCGGCGGCTCGACCGACCAGGTCACGCGCGTGACGGCAACGGAGATCGAGAAGGCTCTCGGGCAGAAGGTGGTGATCGTCAACCAGCCCGGCGGCTCGGGCTCGATCGGCACCAAGAGCGCGCTCGATGCCACCAAGGATGGCTATACCTGGACCGCCGGCGCGGCGCAGGATCTCGGCGCCTACGAGACGCTGGGCATGCTGCCGACGAAGATCCAGGACTGGCACCTGTTCCTCAGCGTGGCGAATGTCCAGGTCGTCGGCGTCAATCCAGGCACGCCGTACAAGACCATCGCGCAACTGCTCGATGCGATGAAGGCGAAGCCGGGTGCGGTGACGGTGGCGACGGCCGGCGTGACATCGGCCGGGCACAATGCCATGGAGCTCATCGCCCGCGCGACCGGCGTCAAGTACCGTCACGTGACCTACGACGGCGGCAATCCGGCGGTGGTGGCGACCGTTTCCGGCGAGACCGAGGTGACCACGCAGCTGGCCGTCGAGCAGGCCGACATGATCCGCGGCAAGCGGCTGCGGCCGCTCGCCACCGTCAGCGAGAAGCCGCTCGAGCTGGAAGGATTCGGCACCATCGAGCCGCTGTCGAAAACGATCCAGGGCTTCACTGCGCCAGCCAACTACTTCGGCATCTTCCTGCCCAAGGGCGTGCCGGACGCACTCGTCAAGACCCTCGAGCGGATCTGGTCGCAGCACATCGCCGCCAACGAGGTACTGAAGAAGTACGCCGCCAGCCGCGGCGCGCTGTTCGCGCCGATGGCCGGTGCCGACGCCCAGAAGGCGGTGATGCCGGCCGTGCAGGCCAACACCTGGCTGCTGTTCGACAGCGGCAAGGCGAAGGTTTCGCCGGAAACCCTGGGAATACCGAGGCCTTGAACACCAAGTCCTTGAACGCTAGGCCCTGAACGCTAGGCCCTGAACGCGGCCCACGCTGCTAGAGCGGCGGCTTGACCTCCACCTGCAAGGACGCGTACCAGGCCGCCAGGTTGTCGATGTCCTTATCGTTCAGCGTCTTGCTCATCACCGACATGACTTCGTGCTGGCGGGCACCGCTGCGGTATGCCCGCAGCTGCGCCGCCAGGTAGATCGCCGGCTGCGCCGCCAGGTTCGGCGCATCGGGCGCGCTCGACAGGCCCAGCGGGCCGTGGCAGACCGCACAGGCTTGCGCCTTCTCGCGACCGGCCGCTACATCGCCGGCCGCCTGGGCGGCGGCGGGCGCAGCGGCGCCGAACCAGAGGGCCGCGGCGAGCAGCGCGCCGTAGCCCATGCCGGCCGGCAGCGCGCCTGGCTTCACTGCTGGTACGAGATGCGGTAGATGGCGCCCGCGTAGTCGTCGGAGACTAGCAGCGAGCCGTCCTTCATCATCGCCACGTCCACCGGCCTGCCGCGGTAGGTGTTGGTGTCGGGATCGAGCCAGCCTTCGGCGAATGGCTCCGTCTTCTCGGCCCGGCCGTCCGCGTTCAGGTAGGTGACCATCACCCGCGCACCGATCGGCTTGGTGCGGTTCCAGGAGCCATGCTGCGCGGAGAAGAGCGCGCCGTGGTACTTCTGCGGGAACTGCTTGCCGGTGTAGAAGGTCATGCCGAGGTCCGCCGCGTGCGCATCCATCAGCACTTCGGCCGCGGTGGTGTTCTCCGGGACCGGATCCTTGTCGTAGCCGAACTCGGTGATCCGCGTCTTGCCCTGGATGAAGGGGTAGCCGAAGAACATGCCGGGCTTGTCGGCGCGATTGATCTCGCCCGCCGGAATGTCGTCACCCATGCCGTCGGTCTGGTTGTCCGTGAACCAGAGGCTGTTGTCCTTCGGATTGAACTCCTGGCCGACCGAGTTGCGGATCCCGGTGGCGAACACCTCGCGGCCGCTGCCGGTGAACGGATCGAGCCGGATGATGCCGCCGATACCGTACTTCGCGTACTTCTCGAGCTTCTCGCGCGCCGGCACGTTGAACGGCTGGCCCAGCGTGACGTAGAGCTTGCCGTCAGGGCCGACGCGGCAGGTGCGCGCGCCGTGGTTGAAGGACTCCTCGTCGGTCGGAATCAGCTGGCCCTGCGGCACCACTTCGATCACAGCCACGTCCGGGCCTTCGTAGAAGAACTCCGCCGCCGGAAAGTTGAGGATTCGATTGTGCTCGGCCACGACGAGGAAGCCGTCCTTGGTCCAGCACACGCCGTTGGGGTTGCTGAACTTGAGCGACGGTGCGAAGGCCTTGACCTCGTCGGCGATGCCGTCGCTGTTGCGGTCCGTCACCGCCCAGAGCGTGGTCTTGCGGGTGCCGACGAACACCATGTTGGTGGACGGAGCGACCGCCATGTGCCTGGCGTCCGGCACGACGGCGAACAGCTCGATCTTGAAGCCGGGCGGCAGCTTGATTCGCTTGAGGTTGGCGCTGATGGCGGTGGCGTTGCGTCCTTCCTGGGGAACCGCCGGGAGGTTCAAATCGGTGGTCGCCACCTTGAACTGCTTCATCTTCTCGATGGCCTGCTGCGGCGAGGGCGGGCTCTGCGCGGCACTCGGCGCGGCAAAGGCAAGGGCGAAACTGCAGGCAAGTCCGGCGAGCAGAAGCGGCCGCGCGATGGGCCGGTCCTCGGGAATCCACCTCATCTCTGTCTCCTGTTTTGGCGTCCGGAACGGTGTATGGGCGGCAGCCGGCGAGGGTGATCGCAACGCCGGCGGTCGGTGCCTCAGGAACCTGAAGAGTCGGATCGCCGCGCCCGCACGCCGGCCGTGGGCACGGCGGCATCGGTGGTCGGGTTGGCGGAGCGCCGAGTGTAGGGTGCTAACTCGCGGCTGTTCAAGGACGCGCGCGCGTTTCACATGTGCCGCATTGTCAATAGTGCCGGGCCGGCCGCGTCCGGCAGGCCCTTCGTCCGGCTCCGGGCTCAGCCGAGGGGGCAACCAGCCGCGAGCTCGCGGAGCCGCTCGGCGGCGCCGACGTTGCGGCAGGCAAGCGGGTTCTGCCCGCACCACAAGGGGGAAAAATCGTCGATTCCCTGGCGTTCGCCGTGGGCCCGCAGCGGGGCGATGGCGGAGGTCGCCAACGGAAATGCCGGCGCCGCCGCGCTCATCGGGCCGATCTCGCGGATGATGCGATTGACGATGCCGCGCGCCGGCCGGCCGGTGAAGACATTGGTCAGCGCGGTATGCCGCGCGCCGTCGCGCTGCAGGGCCGCGCGATGCAGCGGCGTGATGGTCGATTCCGGACACAGCAGGAAGGCGCTGCCGGCCTGCACGCCTGCGGCGCCCAGCGCGAAGGCTGCCGCCACGCCGCGCGCGTCGCCGATGCCGCCGGCCGCGATCACCGGTACCCGCACGGCGGCGACGATCTGCGGCAGCAGGGCGAACGTGCCCACCTGCGTCGTCAGGTCGTCGGTCAGGAACATGCCGCGAGGGCCGCCGGCCGCGACACCCTGCGCGATGACGGCGGCGACGCCGTGGGCCTCCAGCCAGCGCGCCTCGTCGACGGGGGTCGCCGACGATAGGATCTTCGCGCCGGACTGCCGCACGCGATCGAGCAGGGCCGGCTCGGGCAAGCCGAAGTGGAAGCTGACGACCGGCGGCCGGAGCTCGGCGAGGATGTCGGCGAACGCCGGCGAGAAAGGCGCCCGCCCCGGCCCCGCGGCCGCCGTCGGCTCGATGCCGCATTGGCGGTAATAGGGTGCCAGGGCCGCCATCCAGCCGGCATCGCGCGTCGGATCGGGCTGCGGCTGCCGATGGCAGAAGAAGTTGACGTTGAACGGCCGGCTGGTGCCGGCACGCAGTGCCCCGAGCTCGCGCCGCAGGCCCTCGGCATCGAGCATCGCGCAGGGTAGCGAGCCGAGGCCGCCGGCATTCGACACGGCAATCGCCATGGCGCTGCCCTGCGCGCCCGCCCTCGGCGCCTGGTTGATCGGCAGGTCGATATCCAACAGCGCTTTCAGGCTCATGTTCGTCTCCGTGTGTTCAGGCCGCGGCTGGCTGCAGCGCCGAGGGCGACTGGTCCGGCCGGCGATGCAACTGGTAGCCGAACCAGAGGCTTTGCGCGATGCGCTGCGCCATCTCGTCGGCGCGCTGGCTCATCGCCGCGTTGCCCAGCGTTGCCGTGGTGGTGCGAAAGAGCTTGAGCCAGCGCTGGAACAACTCGCCGCTCAGGTCCGGCAGCACGGCATGCTTCGGCATCGGCGTGCCATGGTAGCGCGCCGTGCCGCGCAGGATGGCGGACCAGAAATCGACCATCTTGCCGAGATGGTGGTCCCAGTCGCTGATGTGCGCGTCGAAAATCGGCCCCAGGGTCTCGTCGCCACGGACGTTGGCGTAGAAGGTGTGGACCAGGTTACGGACTTCGTCTTCGGTGCAGGTTTCCGGGGCGGTCTTCATGGTGCGATGGCGGGGCAGGTGGGAACCGAGTCGATCGCCGCACCGGTCCGCGCGACAACCCTTTCGGGCGGAAAGCGTCGGCTGGCGGACGTCGAACGAGGCAGCATCGATCAGTCGGGGCGGATAAGATTCATTTAGAGTATATCTTATCCAGTGCACCCGGCGTCTTATCCAGTGCGCCCGGCGCCGGAGCCGGCCGGAACCAGCCATCCCGGGCATGGCCGCAACGGCCGCAACGTCGCCGTACTCCACCGCCAGCGGCCGGAACGGTCACTCGGCGGTGATGCCGCCGCGTTTCACCACCTTCTCCCAGCGATCCGCATCCCGGGAGATGAGGGTCGCGAACTCCTCGGCGGAGGAAGTGGCCGGCACCATGCCCTGGGACTCGAATGCCTTGGCGACCGATGGCATCTTCAGGACCGCCGCGATTTCCTTGCCGAGCCGTTCGACGACGTCGGAGGGAGTTCCTTTCGGCGCCAGCACGCCGTACCACATGTCGACGTCGTCCGAGGTGACGCCGGCCTCCTTGAGCGTCGGCACATCGGGTAGCTGGGCCTGGCGCTCGGCGCTGCCGGTGGCGAGCGCCTTCAGCTTGCCGGCCTGGATGTGCTGGAGCGCGACGTGCACCGGCAGGAACATGAAGTCGATGCGTCCGCCAAGCAGGTCGGTGACCGCGCCGGCGGTGCCCTTGTACGGGACGTGCAGCATTTCCACCCCGGTAGTCTGCAGGAACAGCGCCATCGACAGGTGATGCGGCGTGCCCACGCCGGGCGTTGCATAAGTGAGCTTGCCGGGCGCGGCCTTGGCCGCCTTGACCACGTCCGCGACCGTGGCCGCCTGCTGCGCCTGCGGGTTGGTGACCAGCAGCAGCGTGCCCCAGGACGTGAGGCTGACGGGCGTGAAATCCGCGACCGGATCGTAGGGCAGCGACTTGTAGAGGCTGCGGTTCATGACCAGCGTGCTCACCTGCACCAGCAGCGTGTAGCCGTCCGGCTTGGCATGCGCGGCCTTCTCGCTGCCGATGTTGCCGCTCGCCCCGGGCACATTGCTGACCACCACCGGCTGGCCGAGTTGGGCGGGCAGGTGGTTGGCCAGCTGTCGCGCGATCAGGTCGATGCCGGTGCCGGGCGTGTAGGGCACGACCAGGGTGACCGGATGGTCGGGCCAGGCGTAGGCCACGCTGCTGCCCCATGCCGCAGCCAGCAGCAGGGCGCGGATGCCGAGCCGGCGGATGCGCTTCATTTTCTCGATCATCGACCATCTCCAGTGGAATCGGCGCGGCTGCGCACATAGGAAGTGCGCGCCTTGAGCCGCGCGGGGTCGTAGCCGGCCACGCGCTTGTAGTTGTCCGAGATCGCCTGCAGCTCCTCGATGCCGGCGATGTCGTCGATATGGCGGAACGCTTGCCCGCCCGAACGCTCGTGCACCAGCCGCAGGATGGCATCCGGCGGATTGGTGCGGTTGGTCAGCACGACCTCGGTGGTGGCCCGCACCCGCTCCCGGTCGTAGTCCTCCAGCGCCTCCTGCCCGACGCCGGCCTGCTGGAGCGCGCCGGCCAGGTAGCGGGCATCGAGGATCGCCTGGCCGGCACCGTTGGAGCCGCGCGGCACCATCGGATGGGCGGCATCGCCGAGCAAGGTGACCCTGCCGTGCGTCCAGCGCGGCAGCGGATCCTGGTCGACCATCGGATATTCGAGCACCGAGTCGGCGGCGCGGATCAGGGCGGGCACGTCGAGCCAGTCGAAGTGCCAGTCGGCGAAGGCCGGCAGGAAATCTTCCAGCCGGCCGGCCCGGCTCCAGTCGCGTTGCGCCGGCCGCGGCGATTCGATCTCCGCCACCCAGTTGACCAGCTGGCGGCCGTCTTCGTCGATGGCATCGCGGATCGGATAGATCACCATCTTCCCGACCGACAGCCAGCCTGCCCGAATCATGCTGGCCCCGGAAAGGATCGGTTGCCAGCGCGTCACCCCGCGCCACATGTTGACGCCGGAGTAGCGCGGCGCTCCCTCGTCCGGATAGAGCTGCTTGCGCAGCGCCGAATGGATGCCGTCGCAGCCGACAACCACCCCCGCGCGCACCGGCGGCAGGGCCGTGCCGTCCGCCGCCGCGAAGCGCAGGTCGACGCCGCGCTCGTCCTGGCTGAAGCCGCTGCAGGCGTGGCCGCAGACGACGCTGTCCGGTCCGAGCCGCGCCAGGGTCGCGGCGAGCAGCAGCGACTGCAGGTCGCCGCGATGGATCGAGAACTGCGGCCAGTCGTAGCCCGCTTCCAGTCCAGCCGGCTCGCGGTAGATCAGTTGCCCGTGGCGGTTGAAGAAGGCCGACTCGCGGGTGCGAACCGCGACCGCATCGAGCGCCGTCAGCAAGCCGAGCTCGTCGAGCTCCCGCACCGCATGCGGCAGCAGGTTGATGCCGACGCCCAGCGGCTTCAGGGACGGCACCGCCTCGTACACCCGGCAACCGATGCCGGTCTGGTGCAGGCTGAGCGCCAGGCACAGCCCGCCGACGCCGGCACCGACGATGGCGACGTCCACCTCGTTCATCGCACGGCGCGCCCGACGTTCTCGGCGCTCTCGAGACCCTTGGCCTGGTCCAACCCCTTCGCGTCGCGCAGGATGACGCCGTCCAGGTCGGCCTCCGTGAAATCGGCGCCGGTCACGTCGGCGCCCGAGAGGTTGGCGCCGGCGAGCTTGACGCGGAAGAAGTTCGCGCCGCGCAGGTTGCTGTCGCGCAGGTTGGCGAACATCATCAGGGAGCGATTGACGTCGGCGCCGGCGAGATTGACACCGGCGAGGTTCGCGCTCGACAGGTCGGTGCGCATCTGACCCATTCCCTGGTTCCTGATATTGACGCCGATCCGCGACTCGCTCAGGTCGGCGCCTGCCAGGTTGGCATTCGGCAGGTCGGCGATCATCCGCACGCCGCGCATCCTGGCGCCGGCGAAGTTCGGTCGCTCCTTGACCTCGCCGCCCAGGACCACCACCGACAACAGGCTGGCGCCGGTCAGATCCGCGCCGCCGAAATTCGTGCCCATCAGCCAGGCGCCGTTGAGGTTGGCCTTGCGCAGGTTGGCTCCGCGCAGGTCGCAGTTGACCAGCTTGGCGCCGAAGAGACTTGCGCCCTCGAGGGTGACGTTGCGCAGGTCGAGGCCGCTCAGGTCGAGGGCGGAGAGATCCTTGCCGGTCAGGTCTGCCGGTGCCGCGGCGCTGGCCGTGGCGAGGCGTTCCTTGAGCTGGTCGAGCGTCAGGTCGGCGGCGGCTGCGGGCACCCATGTGTGTGCCGCAAGTAGGGCGCACCAGGCGACGAGGGATCGTCGTGCAGACATGGCGTGGTCTCCTGATTGGCCGGCCGTTCGCTGGCGCCGCCGACTCGTGCCGAGGGGGCTCAAAGGGGGCTCCGACCGCGTGGCGGTTGCCTGCGCCGCGGCCATGCCCGTTCAGTCGGGATGCTAGCCCAATCGGCGCAGGGGCGAGCAACTACTCCAGGTTCTGCACCTGCTCGCGCATCTGCTCGATCAGCAGCTTGAGCGCCACCGCGCCGTCGGTGACGGCCACCCCGCTCGCCTTGGACGCCAAGGTATTGGCCTCGCGATTGAGCTCCTGGGTGAGGAAGTCGAGGCGCTTGCCGACTGCGCCGCCGTGCTCGAGCGCCCGCAGCACTTCGGCGAAGTGGATCGTCAGCCGGTTGAATTCCTCGGTCACGTCGCCGCGCAGGCCCAGCAGCGCCACCTCCTGGCGGATGCGGGCGAACGTCTCTTCCGAGGGGATGCCGCTCGCGGCCTGCGGCATGGCCTCCTCGAGCCGCGCCGTCAGCCGCGCCTGCGCCGCTGCCAGCAGTTCCGGCACCAGCGGCTCGAGCGACGCGACGACCGCCTTCATCTCCTCGACATGGCCGACGATGGCGGCCGCCAGGCGCTGGCCTTCGCGTTCCCGGCTGGCGACGAAATCGGCCAGCACCTGGGCGACGAGCGGCTGCAGCGCCGGCCACCGGCGATCGCCGGGGAGGTCGCCGGCGTCGGCGGCCGCCCCGGTCGAACCGCCGCCTGGGCCTTCCTCGGCGCCGCCGGCCGTGCCCGCCGCTGCACCGTTGCCGTGGGCCTGCCAGCGCAGGTAGTCGGCGACCGTCATCGGCGCCGCCGCCGGGGCCAGCTCGCGGATGCGGGCATCGGCGCGAGCCAGGCTGGCGATGAGGGCCTCGTCGAGCTGGATGCCGCCGGCGTCGGTATCGCGGCTGCGCAGCTGCAGCCGGCATTCCACCTTGCCCCGCTTCACCACCGCGCCGATCCGCTCGCGCAGCAGCGGCTCCAGGGCGCGCGATTCGTCGCCCAGGCGGAACTGCAGGTCGGTGAAGCGCGAATTGACCGACCGCAACTCGAGGGTGGCGCGGCCGAACGGCGTGTCCTCGGAACGGTGCGCGTAGCCGGTCATGCTACGGACGGTCTTGCGGGCAGGACGGGCGGCGGCGGTTGCGGCGGAAACGCCTTCGTCCTTCTGGTGAGAGTGCATGTAACCCTTTTACAATCGCAGGATGGCAACCCAGCACAACGCACCGCTTCCGGAAGGTCTCGAGGCAGGCGGCTATCGCATTGTAAGAA
>JAEZQX010000075.1 GCA_023441105.1 Pseudomonadota bacterium
GGCGCCGGCAGGAGCGCCGGCGCTGCCGGACTGCGCAGCGGACGAATCGGTGCTGGCGCGGCTGGCTGCATCGGCGGCGGCGCGGGCAGCGTTGGCAGCGTTCGCGGCGTTGGCGGCATTCGCGGCCGCAACGGAGCCGCTCACGGCGGCGCCCGAAGCACGCTGCTGGTCCAGCTGCGACTGCAGGTCCGACAGCGAGCGGTTCTTCAGCTCCAGCATCTTCTGCAGGTCGGCGACGTTGCGCTCGAGCTCCGCCAGCCGGCTGTTCGCTTCGGTGAGCGCGGCGTCGCGAGCGATGCGCGCCTCCGCATCCCGCGAGCCGAGCGCCCCCGGCTGGCTCGAGCCGGCGTCGGTGGACTTGGAGAGCTCGAGACGATCCGACTGCGCCCGGGCACCGGCCTTGTCCTCGACCTGCGCCGTGACCGAGCCGCTCGCGGTGGTGCCGGAGCTGCCGCTGGCCACCGGGGTGGCCGCGCCGGCGAGGCGTTCCTTGTAGCTGCGGAAATCCTGCGCCGCGACGCGCAGCTGGCGCTGTGCCGTGGCGGCGTCGACGCTGCCAATGGCCTCGGCATCCGGGATCGACAGCGTGCGACCTTGGCGGATCAGGTTGGGGTTGTTGTCGATGAACGCCGAGCGGTTGGCCTGGTAGATGGCCACGATGGTCTGCTCGAGCGTCGCATTGGCCGGCTTGCGGGCCGCGGCGATCTTGCCGAGGGTATCCCCGCGGCCGACCGTCACCGTGTCGGAGGTGGCGCCCGCCGGCCTGCCGGCCGCCCCGGCCTGGTCCAGGGTGCGGGTGCCGCCGGCCGGCGCGGGTGCCGCCGGCTGTGCCTGGGCCTGGGCCTGGGCCTCACCCCGCTGGGCAACCGGGGCCGGTGCCCGCTGCGGCGGTGCTGCCGGACGCGCCGCCTCAGGAGTTTGCAGGGAGCGCGGCGTGGCACGGGCGCTGACCGCCGGCGCGACCGGCGCGCTGGTGGAGTTACCGCCCTCGACCGTCTGGCGCGAGGCGCGCAACTCGGGCGGATCGAGCAGGAAGGTGTATTCGCGTACGAACTTGCCGGACGCCCAGTTGAGCTCGACCATCAGGTCCACGAACGGCTCGTTGATGGGGCGGCTGGAGGTGACCCGGATATAGTGCCTGCCGTTGCGCTCCTGCACCGCCATGCGCAGGCCGGCGAGCGAGTTGTTGAACTGCAAGCCGGCGGCGCGGAAAGCGTCGGGCGATGCCAGGCGGGCGCTGAGGGTGGCAGCTTCCTCCGGCGAGACCGACGTGACCTCCACCTCGGCCTGCAGCGGCTGGCCAAGCGCCGAATTGACCGACAACCGCCCGAGGCCTGCCGCGCCGGCTGGCGCGGACCAGGCAGCAAGGGCGAAGGCGACGGCTGCGGCGAGGTGGACCGGGGAGAATTTCTCTGACGCGACCGCTGGCTTGTTCACGTTCTTGGGCTTGGAAGACACGAGTCCACCTCTTACGGATGTCTTAACTTTGACTGTAACATCAGGCACTTACGCGCGCAAGTTTAAGCAATTGCGCCTTCGTGTTCCACCACTAACCTGAGCATCCGGCGCAGCGGTTCGGCTGCGCCCCAGAGCAACTGGTCGCCCACGGTGAAGGCGCTCAGGTACTCCGGACCCATGGCAAGCTTGCGCAGCCTGCCGATCGGGATCGTCATCGTGCCGGTCACCGCCGCCGGGGATAGCGCGGCGATGCTGGCCTCCTTGTTGTTCGGGATCACCTTCACCCAGTCGTTGCCGCCGGCGAGCAATTCCTCGATGCGCTCCAGACGCAGGTCCTTGCGCAGCTTGATGGTCAGGGCCTGGCTGTGACAACGCATCGCGCCCACCCGCACGCAGAGGCTTTCGACCGGAATGCGGCGGGCAGGCGTCCGCCCGAGCATCTTGTTGAGTTCGGCATCACCCTTCCATTCTTCACGGGACATGCCATTTCCCAAGTCTTTGTCGATCCACGGGATCAGGCTCCCGGCGAGCGGTACCCCGAAGTGGTCGGATGGAAACTGGGGACCGTTCATCGTGTTTGCCACGCGACGGTCGATCTCCAGGATCGGCGAATTCGGATCGGCCAGCAGGTCCGCCACCGACCCGTGCAGGCGCCCCATCTGCCCGAGCAGCTCGCGCATGTGCTGGGCGCCGCCGCCGGACGCCGACTGGTAGGTCATGGCGGCGACCCATTCCACCAGATCCTCGCGCAGCAGCCCGCCGATCGCCATCATCATCAGGCTCACCGTGCAGTTGCCGCCGATGAAGCTGCGGGTTCCCGCCCGCAGCGCCGCGTCGATGACGTCGCGGTTGACCGGATCGAGGATGATGACCGTGTCGTCCTTCATCCGCAGCGCCGAGGCGGCATCGATCCAGTAGCCCGTCCAGCCGCCTTGGCGCAGGCGCGGATACAGCTCGTTGGTGTAGTCCCCGCCCTGGCAGGTGATGATCACTTCCATCTCCGCCAAGGCGGCGGCGTCGGCGGCGTCGCGCAGCGTCTTGTCGCCGAGCGGCGCCTTGCCGCCGGCATTGGAGGTGCTGAAGAAGACCGGATCGATCAGCTCGAAATCGCCTTCGGCGCGCATCCGCTCGAGCAGGACCGAGCCCACCATCCCGCGCCAGCCGACCAGGCCGACACGCAGGGGACGGCGAACGTTGCGCCCGGCGGCGGCCGGGCTGGAAGGACGTGCAGTGCTGTTCATGACGGTGCTCTTGATGCTTCCAGTGCTCTTGATCTTCAGGGTGCCCGCGCCGGGCTCAGGACGCGCGCGGCGCGCTCACAGGGCAGCCACCACCGCGTCGCCCATTTCGCTGCAGCTCAGCCGTTTCTCGCCTTCGCGGGCGATGTCGGCGGTCCGCAAGCCTTGGCTCAGCACGGTCCGGACCGCCCGCTCGACCCGCTCGGCGGCCTCCGGCTGCTCGAGCGAATAGCGCAGCAGCATCGCCAGCGACAGGATGGTCGCCAGCGGATTGGCTGCGCCGGTGCCGGCAATGTCCGGCGCCGAGCCGTGGATCGGCTCGTAGAGACCGAAACGCTCGGCGTTGAGGGAGGCGGACGGCAGCATGCCGATCGAGCCGGTCAGCATCGACGCCTCGTCGGAGAGGATATCGCCGAACATGTTGCCCGTCACGATGACGTCGAACTGCTTCGGATTGCGCACCAGCTGCATGGCCGCATTGTCCACGTACATGTGCGACAACTCCACGTCGCGGTAGTCCTGATGGACCTCGGTGACCACGTCGCGCCAGAGCTGGGTGGTTTCCAGGACGTTGGCCTTGTCGACCGAGCAGAGCCGGCGCTGGCGCTTGCGGGCGGCTTCGAAGCCCCAGCGCGCGATCCGGGCGATCTCGCCCTCGCTGTAGCGCATGGTGTCGAAGCCTTCGCGCTCGCCGCGCTCGTTGCGCTGGATGCCGCGCGGCTGGCCGAAGTAGATGTCGCCGGTCAGTTCGCGCAGGATCAGCAGGTCGAGGCCGGCCACCACCTCGGCGCGCAACGTCGAGGCATGCGCCAGCTCGGGGTAGACGATGGCCGGGCGCAGGTTGGCGAACAGGTCGAAATGCTTGCGCAGCCGCAGCAGGCCCTGCTCCGGCCGCATTGCCCGCGGCAGGGTGTCGTAACGCGGGCCGCCGACCGCGCCGAACAGCACGGCCTGGGCCGATTCGCAGACCGCCAGCGTCTGCGGCGGCAGCGGGTCGCCGTGGGCGTCGTAGGCCGCGCCGCCGACCAGCGCCGATTCCAGCTCGATCTTCAGGCCGTGCCTGCCGAGCGCCTCCACGACCCGGACCGCCTGCGCGGTGATCTCGGGGCCGATGCCGTCGCCGGCCAATACTGCAATCTTCATCATGTCAGGCAATCCGCGTCATTGAAGTGTCGATCCGGCCGCCGGGGCCGCGAAAGGGATGCGCCGCACGGACGGCAGGCGGTGCCCGACGGCGGCCCGCGCCACCCCGGCATCGCCGCTCGGGCGAACATGGGCCGCCAAGGCCAGGTCGCCGCGCCCGTCGCCCTCAGGATTCGCCTTGACGCCGGCGCAGCTGGCCAGGCGGCCGGCCTGCCGCCGCCGGCCGTCGGGCTCAGCGGGCTGCGAGCCAGGGTTCCGCGGCAAAGCGCCGCGCCTCGTAGGCGCGGATCGCATCCGCTTGCTGCAGCGTCAGTCCGATCTCGTCGAGGCCGTTGACCAGGCAGTGCTTGCGGAACGCGTCGATCTCGAAGTTGGCGATCAGCTCGCCATTGGGGCCCCTCACCGCCTGCTCGGGCAGGTCGATGGTCAGCTCGTAGCCGGGGAACGCGTTGATCTCGGCGAACAGCCGATCGACCTGCGTCTCGGTCAGCCTGATCGGCAGCAGCCCGTTCTTGAAGCAGTTGTTGAAGAAGATGTCGGCGAAGCTCGGGGCGATCACGCTCCGGAAGCCGTAGTCCTCGAGCGCCCAGGGCGCATGCTCGCGCGACGAGCCGCAGCCGAAGTTCTTGCGCGCCACCAGGACCGACGCGCCCTTGAAGCGGGGCTTGTTGAGCACGAAATCCGGGTTGAGCGGCCGCCGGCTGTTATCCATGCCCGGCTCGCCATGGTCCAGGTAGCGCCATTCGTCGAACAGGTTCGGGCCGAAGCCCGAGCGCTTGATCGACTTCAGGAACTGCTTCGGGATGATCGCGTCGGTATCGACGTTGGCCCGATCGAGCGGCACGACCAGCCCGCGATGGACGGTAAACGCTTTCATCCGAGCCTCCTCACATCGACGAAATGGCCGAACACCCCGGCGGCGGCGGCCATGGCAGGGCTGACCAGGTGGGTCCTGCCGCCGGCGCCCTGCCGGCCCTCGAAGTTGCGGTTCGAGGTCGAGGCGCAGCGCTCGCCCGGCTCGAGGCGGTCGGCGTTCATCGCCAGGCACATCGAGCAGCCTGGGTCGCGCCATTCGAAGCCGGCGTCGAGGAAGATCCGGTGCAGGCCCTCGGACTCGGCCTGGATCTTGATCAGCCCGGAGCCCGGCACGACCATCGCGACCTTGACCGAGTCCGCCTTGCGGCGACCCTTGACGACGGCAGCCGCCTGGCGCAGGTCCTCGATCCGGGAGTTGGTGCAGGAACCGATGAACACCTTGTCGATCGCGATCCGGTCGATCGGCGTGCCCGGCTCGAGCGCCATATACGCGAGCGCGCGCTCCATGCCCTCGCGACGCACGGCATCCTTTTCCTTGTCGGGATCCGGCACCCGGTCCTCGATGGTGGCGACCATCTCCGGCGAGGTGCCCCAGCTGACGTAGGGCTTCAGCTCGCGCGCATCGATGCGCACCACCGAATCGAACTTCGCACCGGGATCCGTCTTCAGCGTACGCCAGTAGGCGACCGCCTTGTCCCACAGCTCGCCCTTGGGCGCCATCGGCCGGCCTTCGAGGTAGCGGATGGTGACGTCGTCGACCGCGACCATGCCGCTGCGCGCCCCGGCCTCGATGGCCATGTTGCACACGGTCATGCGGGCTTCCATCGACAGCGCGCGGATGGTCGAGCCGGCGAACTCGATGGCGTGGCCGGTGCCGCCGGCGGTGCCGATGCGGCCGATGACCGCGAGCACCAGGTCCTTGGAGGTCACGCCCTTGGGCAGCGGGCCATCGACCTCGACCAGCATGTTCTTCTGCTTCTTGGCGACGATCGTCTGCGTGGCCAGCGCATGCTCGACCTCCGACGTGCCGATGCCGAAGGCGAGGCAGGCGAACGCGCCGTGGGTGCTGGTATGGGAATCGCCGCAGACCACCGTCATGCCGGGCAGCGTCGCGCCCTGCTCCGGACCGATCACATGCACGATGCCCTGGCGGCGGTCGTTGATGTCGAAGTAGGTGACGCCGAAGTCATGCGCATTGCGGTCCAGCGTCTCCACCTGCAGGCGGGAGATCGGATCTTCGATGCCGTGCGACCGGTCGGTGGTGGGCACGTTGTGATCCACCACCGCGAGGTTCGCATCGACGCGCCAGAGCTTGCGATGCGCCTGGCTCAGGCCTTCGAAGGCCTGCGGACTGGTCACCTCGTGCAGCAGGTGCCGGTCCACGTAGAGCAGGCAGGTGCCGTCCTCATCCTGGTGCACCACATGGGCGTCCCAGAGCTTGTCATACAGGGTGCGAAATTGTGTCGACATGCGACAGGATTATGCCACGGCGGCCCTCGATTACCCGGGGAATCCCTGCCGCAGGCACGCCGGCTGCTGGAAGGCCCCTTCGCCCTCCGCCGACCGGGCGCTCTCACCCGGTACCCGGTCCCGGCGGTCGGGCGTTTGCCGGGTGAGCGGCCCCCCGGCGAGCCCGAGCCGGATCGACGCCCGCCCCGCTAGCGCGCCTTCTCGTACAGCGGCAGCACCCGCGCCGAATAGTCGCGCAGGTCCGCGGTGCGGGTCTCGGCCGAGGGGTGGGTCGACAGGAATTCCGGGCTGCCCTTGCCGCCGCTCGCCTTGCCCATCTTCTCCCACAGCGTGATCGCCGCCCGGGGATCGTAGCCGGCGCGCGCCGCCAGCTCGACGCCGATCCGGTCGGCCTCGGTCTCGTGCAGGCGGCTGTGCCTGAGGCCGAAGGCGGCGTGGTAGGCCATCTGCGTCAGGTCCGCGCCCGTCTGCCCGCCCCCCAGAATCGCCGAGCCGACGCCGATCACCAGCCCGGTGGTGGCCTGCTCCGATGCCCGTTCCCGCGCATGCTCGCGCAGGGCATGGGCGATCTCGTGCCCCATGATGGCGGCGATCTCGTCGTCGGTCAGGTTGAGCTTGGTGATGATCCCGCTGTAGAACGCGATCTTGCCGCCCGGCATGCACCAGGCGTTGAGCTCGTCCGACTGGATGACGTTGACCTCCCACTTCCACTTCGGCGCGTCGGCGCGGAAGACCGCCGTCTGCGGGATGATCCGCTTGGCGATCGCCTGGACGCGCGCCGTCATCTTCGGATCGGCGTTGAGGTCGCCTTCCGATTTCTCCTTGGTGATCACCTCGGCATAGGCCTTGACGGCACCCGCCTGCAACTCCTCCTCGGACACCAGCGCCGACATCCGCTGCGTGCGGTCGATGCCGATGGCGCCGCCTTCGGTGGTCTTGACCGCGCTGCAGCCGGCCGCCAGGCCCGCCGCCACACCAACGGCCAGCAGCCAGCCACGTCCTCTGCGCGCGACTTCGTTGAGCTTGTTCATCTTTTGATCTCCCGTCGTTCCAGTTCTCGCCGAGTGCCGGCATGGACCAGCAGGGCTGCAACGGTACCCAGGCCGGCAGCGAAGGCCGCGCCCTGGAAAGTAGCGCCCGGTCCCCAAGTCTGCCAGATTACCCCCGCCCCGAGCCCTCCGATGGCGCCGCCGATCCCGTAGCTGACGGCGGTGTAGAGCGACTGGGCGCGGGCCTGGTAGCGGGTGCCGAAGCGCTGGTGCATCAGGCTCATCGAGGCGCTGTGGTGCAGCGCGAAGGTGGCGGCGTGCAGCACCTGCGCCAGGATCAGCACGAGCGTCGCGGCCACGCCGGGCAGCCAGGCGGCGCAGGCCGTCATCAGGAAGCGCAACACGCCCAGCAGCATCGTCGCGACCAGCAGCAGGGTTGCCGGAAAGCGATCGAAGAGCCGCTTCTGCAGCAGGAACAGGCCGACCTCGGCCACCACGCCGAGAGCCCAGAACAGGCCGATGGCCCACTTGGCGTAGCCGAGGTGCGCCAGATAGAGGGAGAAGAAGGCGTAGAAGGGGGCATGGGCGAGGATCATCAGCAGCGACGCCGCCAGGAAGGCAAGCATCGTGGGCTTGAGGATCTCGTCGCGCAGCCGGCCGTCCTGGCGACGCGGCCGTGGTGTCTCGCCGGCCGGCAGCCGCCGCACCGCCAGCGCCAGGCTCGCGGCGATGGCCGCGAGCAGGAACGGCAGCAGCCACACGCCGTAGGCATCCAGCACCGGCCCGAGGCCGGCGACCGCCAGGATGAAGCCCAGCGAGCCCCAGACCCGCATGCGGCCGTAGTGCCCGAGATCGCCATCGGCGAGGCGCAGCGACATCGACTCGGTCAGCGGCCCCTGTCCCGCCGCCGCCAGGTGCAGGACTGCCATCACCAGGGCCGCCGCCATGAAGCGCAGCGCCGGGTCGAGGCCGCCCGCCTGCGGCAGCACCAGGCACATCGCGGTCATGATGCCGGCACCGGCAAGCAGCAGGCTGCGCGTCTGACCGCGGCGGTCGGCCGCCCAGCCCCACACCGGCGGCGCGACGATCCGGATCAGATGGCTGAGCGAGACCAGGGCGCCGATCTGGAAGGCGGTCATGCCCCACTGGTCGAACAACAGCGGGAACCACGGCCCGCTCGCACCGACGAAGGCGAAGTAGATGCCGTACAGCAGGCCGATGTCGCGGGCGCGCGGCAGGTGACCGGGCAAGGCGGACGGTGCGGCGGCGATTGCGCGCGGTCTCAGGCGGCGGGTGTCGCCGACGCAGCAGGCACGGCGGCTGCGATCGGCGCGAGGCCGCTCGCCACGTCGCCGCACTGCGCCCGGTGCAGCAGGCAGTGGTCCATCACCACCAGCAGCAGCATCGCTTCCGCGATCGGCGTCGCCCGGATGCCGACGCAGGGATCGTGGCGGCCGAAGGTCTGCACCTCCGCCGGCCGGCCTTCCAGGTCGATCGAGCGCCGCGGCAGGCGGATGCTCGACGTCGGCTTGATCGCGATCGAGACCGTCAGGTCCTGGCCGCTGGAGATGCCGCCCAGCACGCCGCCGGCGTTGTTGCCGACGAAGCCGGCCGGCGTCAACTCGTCGCCGTGGACGCTTCCCTTCTGCGCCACGCTGCCGAAGCCGGCACCGATCTCCACGCCCTTGACCGCATTGATGCCCATCATCGCGTGGGCGATGTCGGCGTCGAGCTTGTCGAACAGCGGTGCGCCCAGGCCGACCGGGATGCCGCTGCCGACGATTTCGATCCGGGCGCCGCAGGAATCGCCTTCCTTGCGCAACCGGTCGAGATAGGCCTCGAGCTGCGGCACCAGGGCGGCATCGGCCACGCCGAACGGATTCTCGGCGACGTCGGACCAGCGCGCGAACGGCACCGCGATCTCCCCGAGCTGCGACAGATAGCCGCGGACGACGATGCCATGCGCCTGGCCCAGCCACTTGCGCGCCACCGCGCCGGCGGCCACCACCGGCGCGGTCAGGCGCGCCGAGGAGCGCCCGCCACCGCGATGGTCGCGCAGGCCGTACTTCTGGAAGTAGGTGTAGTCGGCATGGCCGGGACGGAAGGTCTGGGCGATGTTGCCGTAGTCCTTGCTGCGCGCGTCCTCGTTGCGGATCAGCAGCGCAATCGGCGTGCCGGTGGTCCGGCCTTCGAAGACACCGGAGAGGATCTCGACGCGGTCGGCCTCCTGGCGCTGAGTGACGTGGCGCGAGGTGCCCGGCCGGCGCCGGTCGAGGTCCGGCTGGATGTCGGCTTCGGTGAGTGGCAGGCCCGGCGGACAGCCGTCGATGACGCAGCCGATGGCCGGGCCATGGGATTCGCCGAAGGTCGTCACGCAGAAGAGCCTGCCGAGGGTGTTGCCTGCCATGGTTCTAGTCCTGGAGCGTGCCGACGGTCGTCAGGCAGCGGAGGGGCCTGGGGCGGCCGGGGAAGCGGAAGGGGATGCCGGGGAGGAAGACGCCGCGCCGGGAGCGCCGCCGTTGCTGCCGTTGCCGCCGGTGCTGCCAGCGCCCGCCAGCCGTTCGAGGACGATCGGGCGCGGCATCTGCGCCAGCATCGCATCGACCGACGGGGTCTGCTCGCGGCCGAAGACCAGCAGGCGCACCGGCACCGCCAGCTGCGGCATCTTGAGCCTGGTCTCGCCGAGCACCTCCTTGATGCCGGCCGCGATCGCCTCCTTGTTCCAGTCGCCGGCCGCCAGGCGACCGGCGAGCAGCTCGACGGCGGCGCGCGCCGGTCCGGTCAGGTGCCTGGCCATCGCTTCCGGCGCCGGCTGCGGGTGCAGGAAGAAGATCGCCGCCAGGTCGGCGAGCTCCTCGAGCGTCGCGGCGCGATCCTTCCACAGGCCGCAGATCGCCGGCAGGCGGGCGCCCTCCTCCACGCCGAGCTCGCGGCCGTGCAGCCGCGCCTGGAGCCGGGGCCGCGCCAGGCCGGCGAGCGCCTGGTCGTCGAGCGCCTTCAGGTACTGCTGGTTGACCCAGCGGAACTTGTCGAAGTCCAGTTGCGACGGCGAATGCGACAGGTGCCTGCCGTCGAACCACTCGACCAGTTGCTCGCGGCTGAAGATCTCCTCGTCGCCATGGCTCCAGCCCAGACGGGCGAGATAATTGATGACCGCCGCCGGCAGGTAGCCGAGCCGTTCGTATTCCAGCACCGACACCGCGCCGTGGCGCTTGGAGAGCTTCTGGCCGTCCGGCCCGTGGATCATCGGCAGGTGGCCGTAGACCGGCAGGTCGGCCCCGAGGGCGCGCAGGATGTTGATCTGCCGCGGCGTGTTGTTGACATGGTCGTCGCCGCGAATCACGTGTGTGATCGCCATGTCCCAGTCGTCCACCACCACGCAGAAGTTGTAGGTGGGCGTGCCGTCCGAGCGGGCGATGATCAGGTCGTCCAGCTCCGAATTGGCGATCGCGATCGGCCCCTTGACCAGGTCGTCCCAGCCGACCGCGCCCTCGTCCGGATTGCGGAACCGCACCACCGGCTTGACGCCGGCGGGCGGCTGCCGGCCCTGGGCATTCTCCGGGCGCCAGCGGCCGTCGTAGCGCGGCTTCTCGCCGCGGGCCCGCTGGGCCTCGCGCATCTCGTCGAGCTCCGCCGGCGAGGCATAGCAATGGTAGGCGCGGCCGTCGGCCAGCATCCGCCCGATGACCTCGCGGTAGCGGTCCATGCGCTCCATCTGGAAGAACGGACCTTCGTCCGGCGTCAGCCCGAGCCAGTCCATGCCGTCGATGATCGCCGCGACCGCTGCCGGCGTCGATCGCTCGACGTCGGTGTCCTCGATGCGCAGGATGAAGGTGCCGTCGAAGTGGCGGGCGTAGGCCCAGGCGTAGAGCGCGGTCCTGACACCGCCGATGTGCAGGAAGCCGGTGGGGCTGGGCGCGAAGCGGGTGCGGACGGTCGATCGGGAAGGCGTACGGTCGGGGGTGCTGCTCAAGTGCTGCGCTCCAGGATGCTCACGTAGTTGGCGACGCCGGAGCCGCCCATGTTGAAGACGCCGGC
>JAEZQX010000157.1 GCA_023441105.1 Pseudomonadota bacterium
CTGTTCGGTCCGGACAGAATTGACCGATCAGTGAACTCACGCAATAACTGATTGACGTTGCACAGCTTTTTTGTCAAGAATCTCCTGTTAACAAAGAAAAGTTGTGGGATCTTGTTGTTGCCCTGCAGTACCTGCGAGGCGAGCGATGGCGATCGGCAGAACACTGGTAGGTCCGCGGATCCGCGAACGGCGTAAGTCGATCGGCCTGACCCAGGCGGCGCTTGCGGCGGCGGCGGGCATCTCGGCGTCCTACCTCAACCTGATCGAATCGGACCGCCGCAGCATCGGCGGCGGCTTGCTCAAGCGCATCGCCGACCGTCTCGGCCTGGCGATCGACGAGCTCGACGGTGCGGCGGACCGTCGCCTGGTGGCGGACGTCGGCGAACTCTCGGGCGAGCCGTTCCTGGCGGGTATGCGGCTGGATCCCGATTCGGCGGCAGACCTTGCCGGCCGGCACCCGGCTTGGGCGCGCGCCCTGGTTGCCCTGCATCGCTCGTGGCTGGATCGCGGCCAGGTCGTCGCTGCCTTGAGCGACCGGCTCAACCAGGACCCCTTCCTCGGCCACGCGGTGCACGGCATGCTGTCGAATGTCTCGGCCATCCAGTCGTCGGCGGAAATCCTGCACACCGTCGACGGCCTTCGTCCCGAGGAAAGGCGTCGTTTCATCAGCATCGTGCATGCGGAAAGCGGCCGCCTGGCGGACGTGTCGCAGGCGCTCGCGGCCTACTTCGACAAGGCGCACACCGCCACCCGCTCGATCACGCCGGCCGATGAGGTCGACGATTTCCTGTTCGATCACGACAATCATTTCCCCGGGCTCGAGACGGCGGCGGCGGATTTCCGGGCAGCCTGCGGGATCTCCGGCGATTGCGACGAAGCGACCCTGAGCGACTACCTCGAGCGGGTGCATTCGGTGGCGGTGCAGCCGTGCACCATGAGCGACCTGGATGAGGAAGGCCGGCGCCGCAACATCTCCTTCGACCAGGCGTCGCGCGTGCTGCGCATCCTCGACGGCATACCCGCCGCCACCCGGCGTTTCCTGCTGGCGCGCGAGGCGACGCAACGGTTCCACCAGGGCAGGGCGGTAACCGAGCAGGTCGCGGCGACGCCCTTGCTGACCAGCGATGCCGCCCGGCGCCGCGCGAGCCGGGTGCTGGCGGGCTATCTGGCCGGCGCGGTGCTCATGCCGTACGACCGCTTCCTCGAGGAGGCGATCGGCTGCCGCTACGACATCGACCTGCTCGCGCGACGCTTCGAAGCCAGCTTCGAGCAGGTCTGCCATCGCCTCGTCACGCTGCGTCGACCCGGGGCCAGCGGCATCCCGTTCGGCATGATGCGCAGCGGTCCCTCGGGGCACGTCAGCAAGCGCTTTCCGCTGCCGCATCTGCCGATGCCGCGGCACGGCAGCGCCTGCGGGCTGTGGGCGATCCACGAAGCCTTCCAGGCTCCCGGCGTGATCATCCGGCAGCTGGCCGCGATGCCGAGCGGCGAGCGCTTCCTGTTCGTCGCCCGCACCATCGAGAAGGCGCGCCCCCGCTTCTCGATGCCGCGCCGCGTCCTGTCGATCATGCTGGCCTGCCATGCGCTCTATGCCGACCGGACGGTCTACTCGGAGGGGCTGGACTTGTCCTCCTCGGCGCCGGCCACGCCGGTGGGTCCCAACTGCCGCGTCTGCGTCCGGCGCGAGTGCCTCTACCGGGAAGCGGATGCCATCGTCGCCGCCTGAGGACCGAGCATGCCGACACCACCTATACTGGCCTCGGCAGAGGCCGCTGCACGGGGACCTGCCGGCGCGCAGGCACCGACAAGGGAGACTGGAGCCATGGCCCAACGGGTGCTGATCGTCGAGGACGAGCCTCACATCGTCGAATCCCTGACCTTCGTGCTCGGTCGCGAAGGCTTCGACGTGTCGTCGGTGCTGGACGGAGAAGCGGCGGTGGCGCGCCTGCGGCACGATCCGCCCGACCTGGTGATCCTGGACGTGATGATCCCGAGGCTCAACGGCTTCGAGGTGCTCAAGCTCGCCAAGTCCGATCCGGGTCTGCAGCAGATCCCGGTGATCGTGCTGACGGCCAAGGGCCAGGTACAGGATCGGCGGCTCGCCGAGGAGATCGGCAGCGACGGCTTCATGACCAAGCCGTTCTCCAACCGCGAGATCGTGGAACGGGTCCGGCAACTGATCCGGGCATGAGCAAGCCGGAAGACGAGCGCCGCCTCGCGCTGCGATGAATTCGCCCAACGTTGCGCCGCGCCTGGTCGCCGCCCTGGTACTGCTGCCCTGCATCGGGCTGTTCCTGCTGATGCCGCCGGTCGTGCAGTTGTTCGCCCTGGACGTGGACCTCGCCGGCGTGCCGCTGATCGTCGTCTATCTGTTCGGCGTCTGGCTCGGGTTGATCGGTTGCGCCGCCTGGCTGGCCTGGCGCATCGGTCGCCGCGGACACGGCGGACACGGCGGCTGATCCGGGCCGGTCGTGCTTTCCCCCAACCTGGTCCTCTTCGCGTCGCTAGTCTACGTCGCCATCCTGTTCGCGGTCGCCTTCGCCGGCGACCGGCAGGCGCGCAATGGCCGTCGCGGCTGGCTGCAGTCGCCGCTCGTCTACACCCTCTCGATCTCGGTCTACTGCACCTCGTGGACCTTCTACGGTGCGGTCGGCTCGGCGGCCCGCAACAGCCTGGAGTTCGCCACCATCTACCTCGGCCCGACGCTGGTCTTCGTCGGCTGGTGGCTGTTCCTGCGCAAGCTGGTCCATATCGGCCGCACCCACGGCATCACCTCGATCGCGGACATGATCTCGTCGCGCTACGGCAAGAGCGCGCCGATCGCGGCGCTGGTGACGCTGATCGCGGTGGTCGGCACGACGCCTTACATCGCCCTGCAGCTGAAGGCGGTCACCACCAGCTTCCAGGTGATCAGCAACATCGGACCGGATGCATTGTCGGGCGTGCCCCGTTCCGACCCGGACTTCCGCACCGGCTTCTGGATCGCCGCCGGCATGGCCGTCTTCACCATCCTGTTCGGCACGCGCAACATCGACGCCCAGGAGCGGCATCACGGGGTGGTGGCGGCGATCGCGCTCGAGGCGGTGGTGAAGCTGGTCGCCCTGATGGCCGTCGGCCTGATGGTGGTCTTCGCCGTCGCCGGCAGCCCGGGCGACATCTTCGCGCGTGCCGCGCCGCAGTTGCTGCATTCGCAGGACGTCTTCGGGCCGCGCTGGATCACCTTGACGCTGCTCGCCGGCGCGGCCATCGTCTGCCTGCCGCGCGAGTTCCACGTCGTGGTGGTGGAGAACACCAGCGAGCGCAACCTGCGCACGGCCTCATGGCTGTTCCCGCTGTACGTCTTCCTGATCAGCCTGTTCGTGCTGCCGATCGCCATCGCCGGGCTCAGCTACCTGCCGGCGGGATCCAACCCGGACATGTTCGTGCTGACGATGCCGATGTGGGCCGGCCAGGACACGATCGCGCTGCTGGCCTTCCTCGGCGGCTTCTCGTCGGCGACCTCGATGGTGATCGTCGCCAGCATCGCGCTGTCGACCATGGTGTCCAACCACCTGATCATGCCGGTCGCGCTCCGGTTCAAATGGGTGTCCCTCGGTGCCGGCGGGGAGATCCGCAACTTCCTGCTGGCGAGCCGCCGCATCAGCATCTGCTTCATCCTGCTGCTCGGCTTCCTGTATTTCAGGTTGAGTGGGGAATCGGATGCATTGGCCGCCATCGGCCTCATCTCCTTCGCCGGCGTGGTGCAGGTGCTGCCCAGCCTCATCGCCGGCCTCTGCTGGCGGCACGCCAATGCCAGCGGCGCTTTCGCCGGGCTGCTCGCCGGCGCGCTGCTGTGGGCCTACACGCTGTTCCTGCCGAGCTTCGGCGGCGCCTTCCTGCTTTCCGCGAACGACATCGAGCGGGGCCTGTTCGGTTGGGAGCTGCTGCGACCGCAGGCCCTGTTCGGGCTTACCGGCATCGATCCGCTGGTCCATTCGCTGTTCTGGAGCCTGTCGACCAACACCTTCCTGTTGGTGCTGGTGTCGCTGTGCCGCGACCCGCGGCCGCTCGAGCGCCTGCAGAGCACGCTGTTCGTCGACGCCTTCCGGACCCCGGCCGAGGCGACCTCCGGCCTGATCCGGCGTTCGGCGGCGACCTACGACATCAGCGTGCTGGCACATCGCATGCTCGGCGCGGAAGAGGCGCAGCGGTTGTTGCGCGAGGCGGGCGGCAGTGGCGGGGACGAAGTCAGCGGCAGCAGTGGCAGCAGCGGCGGCAGTGGCTCGGTCGCGAACGACGCCTTCATCACGCTGCTCGAGCGCCGGCTGGCCAGCAGTGTCGGCGCGGCGTCGGCACATGCGATGATCTCGCAGGTCATTACCGGCGAGACCATCAGCCTCGACGAGCTGATCAAGATCGCCGACGAGACGCAACGGATTCGCGAATACAGCCGCCAGCTCGAGCAGAAGTCGCAGCAGCTGGAGGCAGCCGCCGGCCAGCTCAGCCAGGCCAACGAGCGCCTGACGCGGCTCGATGCGGAGAAGGACGAGTTCCTCAGCCAGGTCAGCCACGAGGTGCGCACGCCACTGACCTCGATCCGGTCGTTCTCGGAGATCCTGGTGGCGACCCGCGACCTGAAGTCGAGCGAGGCCGACCGCTTCCTGCGCATCATCCACGAGGAGAGCATGCGCCTCACGCGGCTGCTCGACAGCACGCTGGAGCTGAGCCTGCTGGAGCATGGCGAACTGCCGTGGGAGATGCGCCGGCTGGATCCGGAGCTCGCGCTGGACAATGCGATCCGGACCTGCGAGGGACTGGCCATCAACACGCGGGTGCGGCTGCTGGCGGGCGAACGGGTGCAGGACGTGCTGGTCGAGGCCGATGCGGACCGCCTGAGCCAGGTGTTCATCAACCTGATCGCCAATGCCATCAAGTACAACCACAACGCCGCGCCGTGGGTGCGCGTGAGCAGCCGCCTGCAGGGCAACTCCTACGAGGTGCTGGTGGAGGATAACGGCCCCGGGATCCGTGCCGACGAGCGCGAGCTGATCTTCTCGAAGTTCCGCCGCGGCTGGGCGCACACGCAGACGAGCGAGGCCGGCGCCGGGCTTGGCCTGGCCATCAGCTGGCAGATCATGAATCGCCTCGGCGGCTCGCTGGTCCTCCTGCCGGATGCCCGGACCGGCGCCGCATTCCGGGTGGCGCTCGATCGCTGCGGGGATGCAGCGTCCGCCTGAGCGGCGGCTACAGTCCCAGCGAGCTCCAGATCGAATCGACCCGCGCCTTCACCGCCGCGTCCATCGTGATTCCGACGCCCCACTCGCGCGTGGTCTCGCCCGGCCACTTGTTGGTGGCGTCGATGCCGACCTTGGAACCGAGGCCGCTGATCGGCGAGGCGAAGTCGAGATAGTCGATGGGGGTGCGGTCGACCAGGGTCATGTCGCGGATCGGATCGACGCGCGTGGTCATCGCCCAGACGACTTCCTTCCAGTCGCGGATGTCGACGTCGTCGTCGCAGACGATGATGAACTTGGTGTACATGAACTGGCGCAGGAAGCTCCAGATGCCGAACATCACGCGCTTCGCGTGTCCCGGATAGGCCTTGCGCATCGACACCACCGCCAGCCGGTAGGAGCAGCCTTCCGGCGGCAGGTAGAAATCGACGATCTCCGGAAACTGCTTGCACAGCAGCGGCACGAACACTTCGTTGAGCGCCACGCCGAGGATGGCCGGCTCGTCCGGCGGCTTGCCGGTGTAGGTGGAGTGGTAGATGGGCTCGCTGCGCATGGTGATGCGCTCGATGGTGAAGACGGGGAACCAGTCGCGTTCGTTGTAGTAGCCGGTGTGGTCGCCGAACGGACCTTCGAGCGCCATCTCATAGCCGGTGAGAGCCTGTGGCGGCAGCGGACCTTCCTGTCCCAGGCGTCGCGCGTGCTCGCGCGTGGCCGAACCGTCGGTATCCGGATGGATGAAGCCCTCGAGCACGATCTCCGCGGTGGCCGGCACCTGCAGGTCGGAGCCGATGCACTTCACCAGCTCCGTCTTCGAGCCGCGCAGCAGGCCGGCGAACTGGTATTCGGATAGCGTATCCGGCACCGGCGTCACTGCGCCGAGCATGGTGGCCGGATCGGTGCCGAGGGCGACGGCGATGGCGAACGGCTTGCCGGGCGACGCCTTGCGGTGATCGAGGAAATCCAAGGCGCCGCCGCGATGGGCGAGCCAGCGCATGATGACCTTGTTGCGGGCGATGACCTGCTGGCGATAGATGCCGAGGTTCTGCCGCGGCTTGCCCGGGCCGCGCGTGACCACCAGGCCCCAGGTGATCAGCGGTCCGGCGTCGCCGGGCCAGCAGGTCTGGATCGGCAGCTCGTCGAGATCGACGGAACTGCCTTCGACGACGCGCTGCTGGCAGGCGCCGTTGCTCACGATGCGCGGCGACATGTGCAGCACCTGCTTCAGCACCGGCCACTTGTCCCAGGCATCCTTCAGGCCGCGCGGCGGCTCCGGCTCCTTGAGGTAGGCCAGCAGTCTGCCCACCTCGCGCAATGCCTGCACCGAATCCTCGCCCATGCCGCGTGCAACGCGCTCCGGCGTGCCGAAGAGATTGGTCAGCACCGGCATTTGCCATTGGCGCTCGCCGTCGCGCGGATTCTCGAAGAGCAGGGCGGGCCCGGCATCGCGCAGCACGCGATCGGAGACTTCGGTCATCTCGAGCCGCGGCGAAACCGGCTGGGCGATGCGCTTCAATTCGCCGCGCGCCTCGAGCTGGCCGATGAAATCGCGAAGGTCGGAATAGCGTTGGGTCATGCCGATGTCTGCGTCCGTTGATGGGCTGCGCTGCAGGTGCACGCGCCGCGTGAATTCTGGCACGCATGGCACGAATCGCCTCTTGCGACCGTGAGGCAATCGAGGCGCCGCGGCGATCGCGACAGGCCCGGTCCGGCTCGGCTGCTAGAATGCGCCACGATTTCGCCGGGGCGGCGGTGTGCGCCCCATCCGAACAACGCCAAGCAACTGGCGCGGCGGCTCCGCCTGGAGCCGGGGCGTCATGTACGGAGACGCAGAAGCTCCGCGAAAAAGGAGCCTGCATGTCAGCATTTCCGACGCCGGCGGCGCCGCAGCAGGGTGCGCGCCGGACGAGAAAGACCGGATGCCGTCTTCACCTTCACCTGCCGATGCTGGTGGGTGTCATCGCCTCGGGCGCTGCCTTCGGGCAGCTCGGCGCGGCGCCGCGCGATGGCGCGCAGGCGCTCGAGCACGCACGCGCGACGCGGTTGGTCGCGGACGCGCCGTCGTTGCGGCTCGATGCCATGCCGGCTCATTTGGGGAGGGATTCGTCTTCGGATTCAACGCCGGATGCTGCAGCGGATGCCGACCCGGATCGCGCAGCGGACAACGCCTCGTTGGCCATGGTGGCGGTTCCGGCCATGGATCCCGCGTGGCTGCAACTGCATCGCGCGCCGCCGCAACCGGCCGCCGTCGCAGCCGAGGAACCGGCGCAGACGAGCGCCGCGGATCGGCTGCGGAACGATCCGCTGCAGACCGCGCCGGTGCCGCAGCCCAGGCCGCAGCCGTCGACCGCGGCGAAGCTGCCGAGCGACCAGCGCGCAGTTGCGCGCTACATCGCGAAGAGCTATCGCGTCGCGTACGAATCGGTATCGCACTTCGTCCAGCACGCCTACCAGGCGGCCAGGGAGTTCCGTCTCGACCCGCACCTGATCCTGGCGGTGATGGCCGTCGAGTCGAGCTTCGATCCCCAAGCCGAGAATGCCTCCGGCGCGCAAGGGTTGATGCAGGTCCTCACGCGGGTGCACACCAGCAAGTTCGAGCCGTATGGCGGCGTAGAGGCGGCCTGGGACCCGGTTGCCAACATCCGCGTCGGTGCGCGGATCCTGAGCGAATACGTGGGGCGCTACGGTGATGTCGCCGCCGGCTTGAAGGCCTATGTGGGCGCCGCGCTGCTCGCTTCCGATGGCGGCTACGGCAGCAAGGTCCTCAAGCGCCAGGCGGAGTTCGACGCCGTGCTGCGGCCGTCGGAACCGGCGATCCTGGAGGCCGCCACCAAGCCGGCATCGTCTGGCGACGGCGGCGGATCGATCGGTGTCACGGGGACTGCGGCCACGGCGGGGACCGCGGCCACGGTGGGGACCTCCGGCAGCCCGGGGAGCAGCCTCGGGTTGTAGCGGAGGCTGCGGCGCGCCGTCAGGCCAGCCGCTTCATCCAGTCGCCCGTTCGGCTGATCGCTTCCTCCAACGCCGGCCGCGCGGTGGCATAGGAAAGGCGCAGGTAGCGCTCCGGATCCTGCATGCCGAAGTCGATGCCCGGGACCAGCGATACGTACGCCTCCTCCAGCAGGCGGTTGCAGAACTCGCTGCTCCCCATGCCCGTGCCGCTGCAGTCCACGTAGACATAGAAGGCGCCGTCCGGTTTCGCCGGCACCGCCAGGCCGATCGATTCGAGCGCCGGCACGATGAAGTCCCTGCGCTCGCGAAACGACTCGCGCCGCTGGCTGTAGATCTCCATGCAGGCCGGCGTGAAGCAGGCGAGCGCCGCGTATTGCGCAAGTGCCGACGGGCAGATGTACAGGTTCTGCGCCAGCTTCTCGAAGATCGGCACTAGTGCCGGCGGCACCACCATCCAGCCCAGCCGCCAGCCGGTCATGGCGTAGAACTTGGAGAAGCTGTTGGTGACGATGACGTCCTCGCCCAACTCGAGCGCGGTGCGCGGCTTGGCCGGCGCGCCGGGCAGGCCATAGGAGAGGTCGAGGTAGATCTCGTCGACCAGCGTGAAGCCACCGCGCTCACGCACCTCGTTCACGATGGCTGCAAGCTCGTCGAACGGGATCGAGGTGCCGGTGGGATTGGCGGGCGAGGCGATCATCACGCCCTTGATGCGCGCTGCGCCAGGTTGCCAGTGCTCGCGCAGCAGGTCGCGCGTCAGCTGGAAGCGAGTCTGCGGCCCCACCGGAATCTGCCGCGGCACGCCGTCGCAGGCGGCGATGAAGTGGCGATTGCAGGGATAGCTCGGATCGGTGAGCAGCACTTCGTCGCCGGGGTTGAGCAGGGCGGTGCAGGCGAGCGTGAGGGCCGCCGAGGCACCCGCCGTGACCACGACGCGCTGGGGATCCACCTCGACGCCATAGCGGTCGCGATAGTCGTTGGCGATCGCGCGGCGCAGCGGTTCGATGCCCAAGGCAGGCGTGTAGCCGGTGAGTCCCTTCTCCGCTGCCTGCTCCATCGCTGCGATGACCGGCGGCGGGGCAGTGAAATCCGGTTCGCCGATGCTCATGTGGATCACCGGCTTGCCGGTCGCTTGCAGCGCGGCCGCGCGCTTGACGAGCTCCATGACGTGGAAGGGCTCGATGCGGGCGGTGCGGGCAGCGAGGTGGAAGGAGAGAGGGGTGGGGGTGTTCATCGGCTTGCTCATGCGGAATTCCGCATTGTGCCAGCGGCGGGGATCTTCCCCGGGGCGCGATCGGCAGCGTCAGGTCACGTCACGGCCGGAACCAGGCGTTGCCGATCTGGAAATAGACTGCCGTCGTTCCCCCGCTCTGCGCGACATCCATTCCGGCATGCAGCCCGAACTTGCGCGCGAGCTCATAGCGAAAGCCGAGGCCGCCGCTGGTGACATCATCCCGGCTCGAGGAGCCATCCCCGATCGTTCGTGTCTTGCCGGCACCTGCGAACGCTACCGCGCTCCATCGTCCGTGGAACTGCCAGCGGCCTTCGACTTCCACCGACGTCACCTCGTCGCCCTGCCAGCGCACGGCGGGAACGCCGCGCAGCTGGACGAACGGCCGGAGGAAGAACGGTGTCTCGCCGGAGGACTTGGCGTAGTTGGCCCGTCCGCCCAGCGTCACCTTGCGGGCGAGCGGGTACCACCCCATCAGGACCTGCTGGAAGCGTTCGAAGTCGTCGCTCGAACCGAGCTGCTCGCGCGAGACCAGGTACGTGGTTTCGGCGTATATCCCGCGCGTCGGCGTGAACACGTTGTCGCGGGTGTCGAACTCGAGGATCGCAGTCGGCGCGGACACCTTGAAGCGAATGGCATCGACCAGCCCGGGAAAGGCCGGCTCGTCGCGCAGTGTCGGTTCGACTTCGGCATACACGTAGCGCAGCCCGATCCACCACGGTGACCTGGGTGCAACTTGCCAGCTGCCCTGCAAGACCGTCCCGGCGAATTCCAGCGAATAGCGCACCTTTTGCTCGAAGGTTGGTCCGCCCGCGCCCAAGGTGTAGAAGTCGAGGTTGGCCCGGCCCGTTCCAGCTCCTGCCAGGGTCTTCAGTCGGCCGCCCAACCAGAGGCTGGCGTCACCGGCGAATGCGCCCCAGGTGTCGTTCTGGGTACCGAAGACGCCGAGGGCGGAAATGTCCGGGCGCGCCCAGCCCTCGCTGCCGGCCTGTGGGCGGGGACGCAGGAACATGCCCGCCATGCCGCCGCCGTAGCCGACGGCCGGCTCGGTCACCACCAGCGGGATCGGTAGGAAGCCGCGCGGGTTTTCGAGGAAGTAGCTCATGTCGAGCTGCCCGTCCTCCGGGTCGAAGAAGCGCGCTCTCCCCTCGCGCTTGGTGGCGGGCGGCGCCGCATCCGGGACGGACGTGGCGTTGCTGGCTGCCTCGGGAAGCGTCTCGGCAGGTGTCTCCTGAGGTGCCTGGGCGACAATGTCGGTCGTCCAGAGACCCACGAGCGACAGCAACAGAAAGATCCGGATCGACTTCTTCATGTGCTTTTGCCGGTCCTGTGGGAGTAGCAGCCTTGAGCGATTTATCCATGCTCCCGAGCATCGCTTGGACGCTGCCGGGAGTCATGTTCGCCCACTCCACTGGCTTGATCTTACGATACGGCCCACCAACGTCGGCGGCACCACCATCCAGCCGGGGGCCAGCCGGTCAAGGCGTGCGACCTGGAAAAGCCTTTGTAGAAGATGACGCGTTCATCCGAATGTTCTCCCGCAATCGGATCCACAATGGAACACCACGACGCTTGGGAGAACCACATGACCCGCCTTCGTCGGCGCCTCCTGGCTCCGTTGGTTACCCTGCTCGTCGCGGCGCACGCGCATGCTGACGAGGCCGGTTGGATGCAGATCAGGGTGGCCGGAGCGACGCCGGATTCGCCCATGACGACAGTTGCCCTGTACTACCCGACGACGGCTGCGCCGCGAGCCACGGCCATGGGACCGTTCGCACTCGATGTCGCGATCGGCGGTAAGCCCAACGACAGGGTCAAGGCGCTGATCCTGCTCAGCCATGGCATCGGCGGCAGCGAGCTCGGGCACAGTGCCCTGGCGCAAGCCCTCGCCCGCGGCGGCTATCTGGTCGCTGCGCTGCGCCATCCCGGCGACAACTGGCAAGACCGGTCGTTGATCGAGAAGAGCTCCGAACGCTATTTCGACGAGCGGCCGCGGCAGGCTTCCCGGGTCATCGACGCGGTCCTGGCCGACCAGGGATGGAAAGACCGGATCCCGAGCGACGGCCAGGGGCCGCGCGTGGGCGCGCTGGGACATTCGGCCGGCGGTTACACGGTGCTGGCCTTGGGGGGCGCCAGGCCGGACTTGTCCCGCATCAGGCAGCACTGCCTGGCCGAGGCATCCGCGGATCCGATCTTCTGCGGCATCGGCCGCTCGGGGGCTGCCATGCCGCCGTCACCGGCGGCCACGCCGTCCCTCGAGGACGGGCGCGTTCGGGCAATCGTCGCGATGGCCCCGGTGGGTGTGCCGCTCACCGCCGAGTCGCTCGCCACTGTTCGTGCGGCGACCATGATCTACGAGGCGGAGCTTGATCGGTTCGTGGTGCCTCGATTCCATGCGGAATGGATTGCCAGCAATCTGCCTGCGCCCAACTTGCATCGGGTGCCTAATGCATGGCACTTCGCCTTCATGAACTCCCCCAGCATGCCCATTCCCAGCCCGGACGGCGACGTTGGCGCCGACCCGCCGGGTTTCGATCGAGGAGCGTTTCTCAAGGAGCTCGGGGAGGAGATCACGGCCTTCTTCGACGAAACTTTCCGCTAGCCCAACTTTCTCCCTGGCGGCGTTGAGCACTGTCTCCAATCGGCGAGACTTCCAGCTCAGCATGTGCATCGGTTGAAGACTGTGCTCGAAGACGTTCGACTTCCTTCGATCAAGACAGATCCTGCCGGGCCACACGAAGCCGGATCGCATGGTCCGGCAGCGCGGCATCGAGTCCGACGATCGGTAGACCTGGCTGTGGGAGACAAGAGGCTCAGTGGTCGGACAACGGCAGCTGTCGCTGTTCGACTCTGGGGGATCGGTCATCTTGCTCGCACGAAGGGCTGGTCTGCAGCGGTTGCTGTCCTTCTGACACGCCCGGCGTGTATTCGAGCTGCTGACTGAGGTCTTCGCCGACGCGCTTCAGCTGGCTCCCGCGATGGCAGATCGTAGTGTCCGGCTCGTGGCGGATCTACTGATTCACTCGGGCTAGAACTGATCGTCTTCCATCGCGAATGCGCCAGTAGCGCCATGCAGGAGAGCATAGGCCAGCCCCGGCGCACGTGCGAGCACATGGTCGGCATAGAAGCGGGCAGTGGCGAGCTTGGCGCGAAGGAAGGAAGGATCTCCTGCGTGGTCACGCAGCCCGCGATGCGAGATCAGCGCCGCGCGGGCCATCTGCCAGCCCCCGGCCACGATTCCGAGCAACTCCAGGAAGGGGACAGCACCGACCAAAGACTTCTTCGGATCGCTACCATAGCTGCCGACGATGAAGCGCACCGCCTGTTCGACCGCGTCGACGCCGGCGCGCAGTGGCGCTTCCAATTCAGAAATCCGCTCATCGTCGGCACGCGTCAGCTGGCCCAGCACTTCGCGCATCTGCTTGATCAGGCTACCGATCGCGACAGCGCCGTCGTTCGCAATCTTGCGTTCGATCAGATCGGCCGCCTGGATCCCGGTCGTGCCTTCGTAGATCGTCGTCATGCAGGCATCACGCAGGTGCTGTGCGGCGCCGGTCTCTTCGATGAAGCCCATACCGCCGTGGATCTGCACGCCGAGCGAGGCGATGTCGATGGCGCTCTCAGTACTCCAACCCTTGACAACCGGAATCATCAGCTCGACGAAGGCCTGGCTGCGTGAGCGCTCGGCGGCATCCGCATGGCAGCGGGCCCGGTCCATGGCCGCGGCCACGACGCAGGCCACCGCTCGCAGCGCTTCGATCCGCGACTTCATCAGCATCAGCATGCGCCGCACATCGGGATGGCGAATGATCGGAACCTTGACGCCCTCGCCGGTCTCCCCGCCCTGGACGCGCTCTCGCGCATAGGCGAGGGCACGCTGGTACGCTCGCTCAGCGAGTCCGATGCCTTGGAGCCCGACGGAGAACCTCGCCTCGTTCATGATGATGAACATGGTCTCCAGGCCGTGGTTCTCCTCGCCGACCAGCCAGCCGATCGCGCCCCCGTTGTCCCCGAATGCCAGCACCGCCGTCGGACTTGCATGCATGCCGAGCTTGCGCTCGATGGACAGGCAGCGCACGTCATTGAGCCACCCCAGGCTGCCCCCGGCCTCGACCAGAAACTTTGGAACGACGAAGAGCGAGATGCCCTTAACGCCGCCGCGCGCGTCTGGTGTGCGTGCCAGCACGAGGTGCACGATGTTGTCGGACAGGTCGTGCTCGCCGTAGGTGATGAAGATCTTTTGGCCATGCACGCGATAGCTGCCGTCCGGCTGTAGAACCGCCCGCGTTCGCACGGCCGACAGGTCCGAGCCGGCCTCCGGCTCGGTGAGGTTGATCGTGCCGGTCCATTCGCCGCTGACCATTTTCGGCAGATAGGCCTGCTTCAGGGTTTCCGAACCGCACAGTTCCAGCGCCTCGACCACGCTGTGCGTCAGCATCGGGCACAAGGCGAACGAGGTGTTGGCGGCATTCCACATTTCCTCGACCAATGCCGAGACCAGGCGCGGCAAGCGCTGGCCGCCGTGCGAGGGATCGCGGGGCAGCGCATTCCAGCCCCCGTCGACGAATCTTCGATATGCTTCCTTCCAGCCGCCGGCCGTGAAGACCTTGCCATCCTGCCAGCGCGCGCCTTCCTGGTCGCCGCTGGCATTGATCGGCGACAGGACCCCACCGGCGAATCTGCCGGCCTCCTCGAGAATGGCGTCGGTGAGGTCCGGCGTCGCCTCGTCGCAGCCGGGCAGTTCGGTCACCTCGTCGAGCGGCGCGAGTTCACGCAGGACGAACTGCATGTCGCGCAGAGGCGCAGTGTATTTATTCATCATGCCTTTTTTCTTTTTGGACTCCCGCCTTCGCCAGCCCTTTGAGCTGCGTCTTCATCCCGATCGCTGCGAACCGCTGCCGCCAGGCACCTGAGGAACAGGTCGTTGCCCAAGGCCGTCAAGCTGCTGCGTGTTGCAATGCTGCTACCAATCATCCTGGCTGAAACCTGGATGACCCGATCTCGTGGCACCGGGATTGACCCGGCACCGCCACCGCCGCTGTTGCCCTGGTTCGTTGTCGCGTTGGTGGCGCTCGCGGCGGTGAACAGCGCGGGATGGGTGCCGCCTCCCGTACAGGACGGTTGCCACCCCTCGCCGACCTCTTGCGACATGCTTTAGCTGGCGCCGACCACCTGTGCTGCATCGTGGATCGGGCCGCCGAGGAAGAGGCCGGCCTGATCGTTGCCGGTGGCCTGTCTGTACGGAATGGAGACCGCATTGTTGAGGCCCAGTAGATCTGGCGATTGACTGAAGGTGACAGCCATTTATCCTATGGTGACAACTAGGGGAACAAAATACATGCCGGTTCTCGTCCGCAGCGCCAGCCTGACCAACTTCGCCGAAGTGGCCCGGACAGCGGGGCTGGATCCACAGGCTTTGCTGGCTCAGGCGGGGCTGAGCCCGATCTGCCTGAACGATCCGGACCTGTGGATCCCGGCCGAAGCGGTGCGCACCCTGCTCGAGGCATCGGCGCAGGCCGGCAGTCTGGACACCTTCGGGCTGCGCATGGCGGAGACGCGCCGCCTGTCTAACCTCGGGCCCGTCGCCCTGGTGGTGCGCGAGGAGCCTACGGTGCGACGCGTCGTGCAGGCGCTGACGCGCTATAGCCATCTGCTCAACGAGGCGCTTGTCCTGAAGCTCGAGGAGGCCGAGGGCATCGCCGTCATTCGAGAAGAGCTGCTCGTCGGCAAGAACGGCTCAGCGCGCCAGGCGATTGAACTGCTGGTCGGCGTGACGTTCCGAAACCTGAAGTTCTTTTTAGGTGCGGCTTGGAACCCGTTGCGGGTGTGCTTCACGCACCAGCCGCCGCGGGACCTGAGCCAGCACTTCCGTGTCTTCGGCTACGCTGTCGAGTTCGAGCAGGACTTCAATGGGCTGGTCTGTACCACGCGCGATATGGATGCGCCGAACCCTATGGCCGACTTGGTGATGGCGCGTTATGCACGGCAGATCCTCGAAGCCTCCGGCGGCTCGGGCCGCATGGGCACGGTTGATGAGGTTCGCCGTATCTTGTTCGTCCTGCTGCCATCGGGCGACTGCTCAATCGACAAGGTGGCGCAGCACCTCGGCGTCGATCGGCGTACGCTGCAGCGGCGACTCAAGCACGAAGGCAGGACTTATTCCGATGTGATGAATGCCATCCGTCGTGAACTGGCGGGGCATTACCTCGACGATGGCAAGCGGCCGAAGTCGCAAATTGCGGAGCTCTTGGGCTTCTCGGCGCAGAGCGCTTTCTCGCGCTGGTACAAGCAGCAGTTTGGCGTAGTTGCCCGGCGGCGACGCCATGTAGGCTCCCGGACATAGGACCGAACCAGGTCGCGCGGGCAACGCGCGCCAAGATCAGCCTCGAATGGGTTGTGTGAATTGTCAGCTCGGCGCAGGAGCGCATCCTGTGCCCAGCGGCCGGTGCAGTTCGACGGTGCCGCGGGCAGGCAACTTGCCCTGACGGTCGTGGGAGTTCGTCTGTAAGAGTGATCGGCGGCTTCGTGACGAAATTGTTACTCCCCACTGCGCCGTCCGCTTGCGTACATTGGGTCCAGCCGCCGCGCATCGCCATTCTGCGACTGACCAAGGAGACATGCATGGAGACACCCAAGATCGTTTCGCAACAGGAGTGGGAGACAGCGCGTCAGCAGTTGTACATCAAGGAGAAGCAACTCAGCCGCAACCGCGACGCGCTGGCCGCCGAGCGCCGAAGGATGCCGTGGGTGGCGGTGGAGAAGCACTACCAGTTCGATGGGCCGGAGGGAACGATGAGCCTGCTGGACCTCTTCCAGGGCCGCCGGCAGTTGCTCGTCTACCGCGCGTTCTTCGAGCCCGGCGTCTCGGGCTGGCCGGAGCGCGCCTGTATCGGCTGCTCCATGGTGGCCGACCAGGTGGCGCATCCGGCACACCTGAACGCGCGCGACACCAGTCTCGCGTTCGTCTCCCGGGCGCCGCGTGCAGACATCGAGCGCATCAAGACGCGCATGGGTTGGGAGCACATTCCCTGGTACACGCTGACCGATGGCTTCGACGCCGACTTCGGCGTCGACGAGTGGCACGGCACAAACGCGTTCATTCGAGAGCACGACCGCGTGTTTCGCAGCTACTTCGTCAACGGCCGCGGCGACGAGCAGATGGGCAACACCTGGAACTATCTCGACATGACCGCCCTTGGACGCCAGGAGTCCTGGGAGGACTCGCCCAAGGGCTATCCCCAGACGCCGCCATATAAGTGGTGGGTATGGCATGACGACGGCGCCTCGAACCCCGGTCGCGATGCGCCTGCGGAAGTGAAGACGTGAGCAAGATCCGCTCGAAGCCCGCTGCACTCGACGCAGCCGACTGCTTGAGCTTCGCAGCCGCTCCCGCCTCGACCTCGTCCTCACCAGCCTGATCGATGCGCCGCGGGCTGCTCGCCAAGCTGGTGGCCAAGCTCTGACGGCACGAGTGTGAGCCCGCTGCTTCTGCCTGAGAGTACGAAATGACTCGATCATCTGTCGAAATACGCAGTGCCACGCCTAATGAGCTACCGCATGCTGTCGCGGCGATCGTCGCCGCCTTCGTCGCGGATCCGCCCGCTCGCTTTGCGTGGCCGTCGCCGCACGACTATCTGCAAGCCATGCCCGTCGCCACCCATGCGTTTGCCGGCAGCTGCGTCGAGTTCGGCACAGCCTATGTGTCCACGGATTTCCGTGGAGCTGCGCTATGGTTGCCTCCGGGAATGCAACCGGACGGGAGTGCCCTGGACAAGGTATTCCGCGCCACCGTGAAGCGCGAACACCTCGATGACCTGCTGGCGACATTCGAGAGGATGGAACAGTCCCATCCCCGAGAGCCTCACTGGTACTTGCCGCAGATCGGCGTCGATCCGGTTGCGCAAGGTCAAGGCCTCGGGGCGAAATTGATGCGTCATGCGCTCACTCGCTGCGACCGAGAAGGTGCGTTGGCATACCTCGAAGCGTCGAAGCCGCAGAACATCCCCTTCTATGAACGCCATGGTTTCAAAGCGGTCGGCGAAATTCAGGTCGGTGCGGGACCGCTGGTCACGCCCATGTTGCGCAGGCCCTGCTAGAGCCGTGATCGACACCACGCGCAGATCGCATCGCCGCGCCCATGGCGGGCTGATCTACCAGCACACCAAGAACTGCGTGCTGTGCAGTTGCTTCTCGACGACCCGCACCTCGCATTCTTACCTCGGAGCGCGGCTCAATGATTCCCGCGCCATGGTGTGATGCGCGGGATCCACCGTCTCACGTTGGCGCGATAGCGCTCGTACTCCTCGGGGAACCGCTCGCCGAGCACCGGCTCCTCGTAGCCGAGGACGAATAAGAAGAAGGCCGCCCACACGATGGCTCCGTACCCGAGCACAACGACGCTGCCGAACAGGAGGCCCTGACCGATGATCAGCGCGCTGACAGCGACGTACATTGGATTGCGCACATATCGGTAGAACCCGGTGACGACGAGGTGCTCGGGCGGCATCACGGGAGCCGGCGTACCGAAACCCTGCAACGCGAAACGGGCGAATGAATCGAGCAAGATCGGTAGTCCAGCCACGATCAGGATGCCGCCGATCAGGCGCGCGATCGGGAACAGGGCAGGCTCGAAGTGCCACTGCGTGAAGTACCACGGCAGGAGCGCGGCGAGCGTGCCCGGCGCGATCACCAGGAAGATCGCCGACCCGATGATTGCAGGGGCGCGCCGCATGACATCAGTGTAGCCGTCGCGGATCTCGCCGGCCCCTCACGACGGTCCCGCGCTCACACCCTGGGCGGCAAGTAGCTCGTCGAGTTGGTTGAACGTCTCGTCCATGTCGCCGCTCGTGCTTCCGGAGGCAATGGCTTCGTCCAGCACTGCCTGCGAGGGATAGAGTTCGTGCATGACGAGCAGCGTCCTGCCTGCCCTTTCCTCGAACGTGACCGTGGTGACCTGCCCGCTGCCGCCCGCTTCTTCGTTGGTCCAGACGAGGCGCGAGGGCGGTGTCACTTCAAGGTACGTGCCGTGGAACGCCATGGGCTCTGCGGTGGCAGGATGGCGGAACACGAGCCGGTACTTGCCGTCGACGCGAACATCCATTTCGCAGGACAGCAGCGTCAGGCCAATCGACTGCGGAACCCACCACCGCTGGAAGCGCTCGGCCTGGGTCCACGCGTCGAACACGATGCGCGGCGGGGCGTCGATGGTGCGGATGACGACAAGCTCACGCTCGGACTTCCGTTCCGCCGTGGTGCGGTTCTTCATGGGGCTTGGCTCGCTACCTCTTGCTTCGTCCATCGGCTATCTCGCTTTTTTTCATCCCCGTGAGGGTCATGTGAAACGTTTCGGCCAGCTCCGTGATGGTGGCCTCAGCGCGCACGAGCTGCTCCAGAACTTCCCGTCGGATGGAGTCCGAGAGCGCGGCGAAGCAGGTATCGAGGCCGGCCGAATAGTGAGCCATGTGGTTCACTATAGCGCCGGCCTGGGCCACTTGCAAGCCCAGTTTGGCTTCGAGGCGATATCCGAACCGGCCCTGCGGGCGCTCCTTGGTGACCGAGAGCTCGCCTCCGACGGATGCTGCGCGGCCTGCCGTTGACACTTTCCAGTACAGGGGGCCGGAAGTGCCAGTGCTGCAGCACTCCAGAGACAAAGCGTTCGCCGGTTGCCTGATTTCGGCTATCGGATCAGCTTCTCGAGCGTACCGGCAGGCAAGCCTATTTGCTGGTAGTGCGCCTTGGCGGTGGCGATTTTCGTGAACACGTCCTCGTAGGCCAGCGCGCGGCCGTCCGGGTCGACGTAGGTGTATCCGCCCGTGACATGAAACCATGTGATCATTTCGTCGACACCTTCCGGGACGACGAGGGTATGGGTTTCGCCAGGCGGTTCGAACGCATAGCTTCCGCATTCGGCGATCCAGTCATGCTCGAGATAGCGCCAGTGCCCCTTCAGCACGATGGCATGTACCGCGCCGCTATGCCGGTGACGTGAGAGGACGCCGGAACGCCGGACGCGTAGTAGATTGACGTAGTAGCCGTTGCTCGCGCTCAGCAGGATCGGTCGGAACGAAACCGCATCGGATACCGGCACCCAGAGGGGATCGGACTCCATGCCTCCCAGGATGTTCACAGTGACCATGTCGCTGGCCATGAAGTCGACCTGGGGCAGGCGATAGGGAACTGCTGTCGGATCGGCGAGCTTGAACTGGGCGTTCATGGATGGTCCGGTCATTGGGTCAGGAAGAAGATCGGTCTTCCGGCGACGATCGGTCCCGGGTCGCGCCGCGCCAGGTCGACAGGCCGTCCAGGATGAGACCCACCTCGCTGGCGCCGATGAAGATCGTCGACCCGTGACGCTTCCAGGTGTCGACTTCCTCCGGCTGGTAAATGACCATGGCCGTTCGGGTCTCGGGAAAATCGCCTGCCGTGCAGGCCGACAGTACATCGACCGTGGCCTTCATGACTTCGGGATCCTTTGCCTGGCCGGGCTTGCCGAGCTGCGCGGCAAGGTCGGAACGTCCGACCATGAGGGCGTCGAGACCAGCGGGATGCGTCAAGATCTCGCCGATATTCCTCGCCCCGGGAAGGCTTTCGATCAATCCCATCAGGACCAGCCGGTCGTTCTCCCTCGTGACGTGGTCAAGAAAACGTGATCGAAGTGCCCCGTGCCGAGCGGCGCGTGTCTGCGTGCAGACGCCCCGGTTGCCCTTTGGCGGGAAGAAGAGAGCCCTGGAGGCCCGATCCACATCGTCCCGGCTCTCGATGAACGGGACGACGATACCCGCCGCGCCGGACTCGATGACGGCAAGAATGGCCTTCTCCTCGTTGCTGGCAACCCGGACGAGGGCCGGAAGATCGTAGACGTTCGCCGCACGGATCATGTTCTCGATGGTTTCGACGCCTTTGGCGGCGTGCTCCTGATCGATGATCACGAAGTCGAATCCCGACTCCGCGAGCACTTCAATCATCGTCGGGCTCGGCAGGAATGCGAAGCAACCGACGAGGTGTTGTCCCGAGCGGATGCGGCTCTTGAGTGTTGCGGATCGCGGTCCGCAGACGCCGGCGTGGCTCATTTCAACTGCAGGCCCTGGGTCTTGATAAGCGCGGTCCATCGCTGCAGCTCTTCCTCGATCCGTCGGTCGGTCTCCGACGGGGTGCTGGCCATGACGTCGAGCCCCAGGGCGGCCATCGACTTCTGCGCTTCGGGCGAGCGCAGCGCGGCGTTGATCCAATCGCTCAGCTTCTCGAGGGTCTTGGGCGGGGTGCCCGAGGGCGCCAGCACCGCATACCAGGATTCGAACTCGTAGCCGGCGACGTCCTGCTCATGCAGCGTCGGGACATCCGGCCAGTTGCTCAGGCGCTGCCTGGACGTCACGCCAAGCGCCACCAGGCGCTTCTCCCTGACAAGAGGCTCCGCGACCGTCGGGCTCAGGAAGCCAACCGGGACACGCCCCGCCACCATGTCGGCAACGGAATCCGCCGACCCCTTGTAGGGGACGTGGACCATGTCGATTCCTGCCACGCTTTTGAATAGCTCCGCTGCCAGATGCGGGTTGCTGGCCAAGCCGCCCGAGGCATAGCTGATCGCGCCGGGCTTCGCCTTGGCCATCGCAACGAGTTCGGTCACCGACTTCGCCCCGAGCCCGGGGTAGGCCACCAGGACCATCGAGCTCTTTGCGAAGGCGGCGACACCCGAGAAGTCCGTGTGCTTGTAGCCGGTGGCGCCCTCTGAGATCAAAGGATTGATCGTGTGCGAGATGCCGCCGTTGACGACCAGCGTGTTCCCGTCTGCCTCGCTACGAGCGACAGCGGCCGATCCGATGCTCCCGCCGGCCCCCGGCCGGTTATCGACGATGGTCGACTGACCTGAGAGGGTCCTGATCTCCTTGGCCAAGACCCTTGCCATCACGTCTGTCGGGCCTCCCGCCGAGTAAGGCACGACCAGTCGGATGGTGGGGCCTGGCTGCTGCTGCGCAATGGCCGCCGGCAAGGCAACCCATGCAGCCCAGGTCAACAGGATGGATCGAAGCAAGATGCTGTGCATTCAGAGTGTCTCCGGTGAATCGTCAAATGCGTGCGCCAGCCGATGCCGGACGGGGTCGTGCCCGAGTCCGGAGTGACTGGCAACTCAGGGCTGTCGCTCCGCGGCAAAAGCGAAGCCAAGGCCCGGATTGAGCCTTCGATAGCGATCTTCCGCACCGAGGATCTGAGTCCTGATCATCTCGCGTGGCTTGTCCCGGCCGTAGCCGCCTGTGGCCAGGTGAATGGTTGCGCAGTTGTCCCAGATCAACGTGTCACCGACTCGCCATTTGTGACGATGGCCGAATTTCTCGTCCTCGACGTGGTCGAACAGGAAGTTCAGTAGCTGTTGGCTCTCGTTTTCCGGGAGACCAAGGATCTTCTGGGTCAACCCGCGGTTGACGTAGAGACCCTTCTTTCCAGTCCAGGGGTGCCGCAGGACGACGGGATGGATGACCGGCGGCTTCTGCGCGCGCTGGGTATCGGTATACGCGGGCCGCGAAGAGCCACGGTCAAGCATCTGTTGCCAGAGCCACTCGAACGAGTGTATGGCTTCGAGTCCGTCCAGCCGGGCCTGCATCTCGGGTTGCAGCGCCTCGTAGGCGGCCTGGCAATCGCGAAAGGCCGTGTCGCCGAGTGCGCACCCGGCCGCGTCATGCGGCACCTGATGGGCGTGCAGGACCGATGCCCGGCCAGGGATCCGGTTGTAGGACATGTCGGTGTGCCAGATCTGCCCGGCGTCGTCGGACCCGCGCGGCTTTCCATCCGTCATCTGGTTCGACAGCACGGTCACCTCCGGAAAGCTGCCGTGGTGAAAGCTTCTTGCGACATTGATCTCGAGCGGGCCGATCTGGCGCGCGAACGCGATCAATTCCGTCGGCCCGTAGGGGCGGCCCGAAATGCAGATCACCGAGTGGCGATCGAGCGCGTCGGTGATCCGATCGACGTCGCTCGGTTCGAGTCCCTGGCTGATGTCGAACCCGTCAATTCGATACCCCAAGGTTCGTCGTTCGGTAGCAGGCTCGAGGGCTTCCGCCATGTTGTCTCCGTTTAGGGATGGGACCGAATCGATCATCGGCAACTTCGATTCAATGCTGATCCCGTGCTACCCCCGTGTCTAATACATTCTTCCGTTCCCTTGATACACTCGCTGTATCAGAGTACCTCGTGAGACGCTGTGGAGCTCAGGCAGATCCGTCATTTCGTGACCCTCGCCGAGACCCTGAACTATCGGATCGCCTCGGCGCGTCTTCATATTGCCCAGCCGCCGCTTTCGGTCTCGATCCGGCGGCTCGAAGAAGAGCTTGGTGTCACGCTATTCGAACGTAGCCGGCGCGGAACGCGGCTGACACCAGCGGGCGCATTTGCGCTTGAGGATGCACGGCGGTTGTTGCTCCAGGCTGAGCAGTTCACCCGGTCCGCTCGGGAGATCACAGAGGGCACAGCCGGGACCATCGCCGTCGGCTACGTGGCGTCAGCCTCCTTCTCGGTGCTGCCGCGCATGCTTCCGGAATTCCGCAAGGCGTACCCCAAAGTGCAACTGAGGCTCATCGAGTCGACGTCGCTGAACATCCTGCCCATGGTCGAAAGTGGCGAACTGAACGTCGGTCTTCTGAGACTGCCATTGCCGCGCTCGACAGCTGCGACCATTCAACTTGTCCAGCCGGATCCCCTGATCGCGGCGCTGCCGGACCGGAAGGATTGGCGCCGGCAGAAGGTCATCGAGCTGCGCACCCTTGCCCACGAGCCTTTCGTCCTCCAGAGTCAGGACGTCGGCACGACTAGCACGGTCGTATTGCAGGCATGTCAGGCGGCAGGATTCGTTCCGAACATGGCGCAGCAGGCCTCGCTGCTGCAGACGGTGATCAGCCTCGTTCAGTGTGGGATCGGCGTCGCGCTTGTCCCGTCGGTGACTCGACTGCGCCCCGTGCCAGGCGTGCTGTTCCGAGAGCTCCGTGGGAAGGGCTCAGGTTTCGACGTCGGAATCGCGCTGGCCTGGATGCAAAGCCGGGATACGCCAGCGACCAGGCGCTTCAGGGAGCACGTGGTCGAATCAGGGTAGCTAAGCATCCGCGTGGGCGAGATTCACACCTCAACTAGATGCTACGTCTATGCGAGTTCCTGCGGCCACCTGGCTTGGTGCGATCCTTGCTTAAGCACATTGAGCACCGATGTCAGCGCAGCGCGAACTCCGCTTTTTTGACCCGCTTGACGAACTACATGATCGAGTACTTGGGAATGCTTCGTGTGTTCATCGCGCAGCTACCACACTCACCGCAGATACACCGCCTCGAACCGCGCCAGCGGCGCCATCCGCGCCCGGTTCAACGTCAGCCGATCCCCATCGAGCGAATAGTTGTCCACCGTTCGCAGGACCTGATGGAAAGCCTCCTCCATCTCCAGGCTCGACGCGCACACCATCGTGTTGACGGCGAGCTTGCGGAAGCGGATGCGTGACGCGGCCTCGTCGAAGTCGTAGGTGGCGGTGAAGGGGTTGCAGCCGCCGAAGCCGCTGACCCGGCCACCCTTGGCTTTCAGGATCAAGTATGGTTCGCGCGCGAGCGCGGGCACGGGCCTGCCGTTGAGCTCCACCAGCTTCCAGTATTTCTCGGTCAGGCCGTCGGCGATCCTGGTCAGGACGTACCGGTCCGCCAGCTGTCCGGTGATGCGGGAACCGTCCGGCGCCAGACGGGTGAGTCGGTTCTCGCCCACGAAGTAGCGAGCCGGCTCGCGGCCTTCGAACGTGATCGTGTTGCCCGCCTCGTTCCAGCTGAACGTTCCCTGTTCCCGGAACACCTGACGGCCCTTGCCGAGGTACCTCGACTGGGTGCGGTAGGTGGCGTCGCTCGCCAGGGTGACGACGCTCTCGATTCCCGGGCAGTCGGCGCAGGGCAGGGTGCCACGATAGCTGCCGGCCCAGTCGATCGAGTTGCGCGCATCATGCGCGGCGTCGGACTGGGATACGGGGGTGTCCGCTTTCGTGGGTTGGGCGGCGTCCGCTTGCGTGGACCAGGCGGCGTCCGCTGTCGCGGATTGGGGGCTGTCCGCTTTCGGAGCAGGCGCCGTGCATCCGCTCGCGGCCAGGATCGTGGCCAACATCGAGGCGGCGAGCAGCGCGGCAAGCCGACGCATCCTGCGGTCCTCCTGCGCCCCCTTGGCGCTTCGCGCAATCGTTGTTTCAGTCTACCGCAACGGATTTGCCACCAGATGATCCATCGCCGCCCGCGCACCGCCCTTGCGATGCGGCACTCCGGCCAGCTCCAGCGCCATCTCGACGCCGGACAGGGTTCCCATCAGCATGAGGTCGTTGAAGTCACCGAGGTGCCCGATCCGGAACACCTTGTTGGCCACCTTGCTCAACCCCTGGCCGAGGGACAGGTTGAAGTTCTCCAGCGCCACCTTGCGGAAGGCGTCGGCGCCGTGTCCCTCCGGCATCATGACCGCGGTCAGGACGGGGCTGTATTCGGCGGGATTGGCGCACAGGATCTCGAGATCCCAGCCGCGCACGGCCGCGCGGGTGGCCTCGGCCAGCCGCCGGTGGCGCGCGAACACGGTCTCGAGCCCTTCCTCCTGCAGCATCGCGATCGCCTCGTGCAGGCCGTAGAGCAGATTGGTGGCCGGTGTCGACGGAAAGAAGCCGTTGGCATTGGCGGCGATCATGTCGTGCCAGTCCCAGTAGGCCCGCGGCAGCTTCGCCGTCTTGGAGGCGGCGAGGGCCTTGGCGCTGACCGCGTTGAAGGACAGCCCCGGGGGCAGCATCAGGCCCTTCTGCGAGCCGCTGACGCTGACGTCGACCCGCCATTCGTCGTGGCGGTAGTCGACGCTCGCCAGCGACGAGATCGTGTCCACCATCAGCAGGGCCGGATGCCCCGCGCGATCGATCGCCTCGCGGATGCGGGCGACCTGGCTGGTGACGCCGGTGGCGGTCTCGTTGTGCACCACGCAGACTGCCTTGTAACGGTGCTCCTTGTCTTCGGCCAGCATCTGCCCGATGACGGCCGGATCGGCGCCGTGGCGCCAGTCGCCGGGCACGAACTCGACCGTCAAGCCCAGTCGCTCGGCCATCTTCTTCCACAGGGTCGCGAAATGGCCGGTCTCGCACATCAGCACTGCGTCCCCCGGCGACAGCGTGTTGACCAGCGCCGCCTCCCATGCGCCGGTCCCCGAGGCGGGGTAGATCACCACCGGCGACTCGGTCTTGAAGATCGACTTGATGCCGGCCAGGACCGACTTGCCGAGTTGCTGGAATTCGGGGCCGCGATGGTCGATCGTCGGATAGTCCATCGCCCGCAGGATGCGGTCCGGGACGTTGGTCGGGCCGGGGATCTGCAGGAAGTGCCGGCCGGACGGGTGGCCGTTCAATGCCAAGCCATGGGACAGTTTCATCGGTCGTCTCGCGGGAAATGGCGGAGCGCGCCCGCCGCAGGTTGCGCTTCCGCATTTTGTATGCAAAAGTTCGACGGGGCAAGTCACTGCCCAGGGGGGAAGTGCGCCGGCATTCCCGGCGCGATACCATTCTGCATGCAAAAAGTAGCCGACATGACCATCGAGATCGATCGCCGCGCCCTGCACGAAGGGGTGGCGGAGAAGCTGCGGGAGATGCTCACCGAAGGACGCCTCGCGCCGGGCTCGCGGCTCAACGAGCGGGTCCTGTGCGAGCGGCTGCGGGTATCGAGGACGCCGCTGCGCGAAGCCTTCAAGGTGCTGGCCGCCGAGCGCCTGATCGAACTCACGCCCAACCGCGGGGCGAGGGTTGTCGCCCTGGATCGGGCCGACGTCGAGGAGCTGTTCGAGCTGATGGGGGCGCTGGAGGGCCTGGGCGGACAGCTGGCTGCCGAACGACGCACCCCGGCGGAGCTCGCGGAGATCCGCGCCCTGCATTTCGAGATGCTGGCGGCGCACGCGCGCCGGGACCTGTCGGGCTACTACGCGCTCAACCGCAGGATCCACCAGGCGATCAGCGACTGTGCGCGCAACGCCGCGCTTGCCGAGGCCTGCGACAGCGTCAACACGCGCATCCAGAACCTGCGCTTTCGTTCCAACTTCGACCACGACAAATGGGACCATGCGGTCGAGGAGCACCAGGCCATGCTGGCGGCGCTCGAGGCGCGTGACGGCGCTGCCCTGCGCGCGCTCCTCGAGCTGCACCTGCGCCACAAGCGCGAGGCGCTGATCGAGCAGTGGCCGGAGATCGAGCGTCAGCGTCTCGAGGCGAAGAAGGTCGCGCAGGCGCATGAACGCACCGCAACCGCGCGCGATGGAGTCCCGGACCGGCGCGGCAGGACCCACGCCGGGATGCGGGCGAGATCCCGCGTCGAAACGGTGGCCGCATCGTGAACGCCCCGGCCACCCTCCCGATGGTGAGCTCGCCGTCCCTCGAGCGCAGCCGGCTGGCCCAGCGCCTGCGGCGCGTGCTCAAGGGCGAAGTGCTCTTCGACGCTGCCTCGCGCGGACGCTATTCCACCGACGCCTCCATCTACCAGGTCGAGCCGGTCGGCGTGGTGGTGCCTGCCGACGAGCTCGACGTGGTCGCCGCGATCGAGCTGGCGCGCGAGTCGAAGGTGCCGGTGCTGCCGCGCGGCGGCGGCACCAGCCAGTGCGGCCAGACGGTGGGCGAGGCGCTGGTGATCGACGACAGCAAGCACCTGCGCAAGATCACCGCCTTCGATCGCGAGGCGATGACGGTGGAAGTGCAGCCGGGGGTGGTGCTCGACGAGCTGAACGCCTGGCTCAAGCCGCACGGGCTGTGGTACCCGGTCGACGTGTCGACGTCGGCGCAGGCGACGCTGGGCGGCATGGCGGGCAACAACTCCTGCGGCTCGCGCTCGATCGCCTACGGCAACATGGTGCACAACGTGCTGGGCATCGATGCCTTGCTCGCCGACGGCACCGAACAGCGCTTCGGCCCGTTCGGCAGCGACTCGTCGCTGCGGCTGGGCAGCGGCCGGGTCGGCCGCCTGGTGGCGCGGCTGTTCGAGATCGCCGAGCGCGAGCGCGACGAGATCGAGCGGCAATGGCCGCAGGTGATGCGCCGGGTGGGCGGCTACAACCTCGACGTCTTCCATCCGCGATCGGAGCGGCCCTACACCGCCGACGGTTCGGTCAACCTGGCCCACCTGCTGGTCGGCTCGGAAGGGACCCTCGCCTGGTTCAAGCGACTGCAGTTGCAGCTGTCGCGCCTGCCGACGCACAAGGTGCTCGGGGTGGTCAACTTCGCGAGCTTCCACCGCGCGATGGACAGCGCGCGGCACATCGTCAAGCTCGCACCCACGGCGGTCGAGCTGGTCGACCGGACGATGATCGACCTCGCGCGCCACAACCCGGTGTTCCGGCAGGTGATGGAGTCGGCCCTGGTCGATCCGGCGGCGGCAACGCCGGAGGCGGTCCTGCTGGTCGAGTTCAGCGGCGAGGAGCGCGCGCCGCTGCTGGCGCGGCTCGAGGCGCTGGTCGAGCTGATGGGCGACGTCGGCCTGCCGGGCAGCGTCGTCGCGATGCCGGAGCCGGCGCCGCAGCGCGCGCTGTGGGAGGTGCGCAAGGCAGGCCTCAACATCATGATGTCGCTCAAGGGTGACGGCAAGCCGGTCAGCTTCATCGAGGACTGCGCAGTGCCGCTGGAACATCTTGCCGACTACACCGCGCAGCTCACCGAGGTCTTCGCGCGTCACGGCACGCGCGGCACCTGGTATGCGCATGCCTCGGTCGGCACGCTGCACGTCCGCCCCATCCTCGACATGCGCATCGCCGGCCCCGAGGGTGGTGCGGCCCGCATGCGGGCGATCGCCGAGGAGGCGTCGCAGCTGGTGCGCCGCTACAAGGGCGCCTTCTCCGGCGAGCACGGCGACGGCCTGGTACGCAGCGAATGGGTCGCCTGGCAGTTCGGCGAGCGGCTGACGCGCAGCTTCGAGGAGATCAAGGATCTGTTCGATCCGGAGAACCTGATGAATCCCGGCAAGATCGTCAGGCCGAGCCGCATGGACGACGCGACGCTGTTCCGCTACAAGCCGGGGTATTCGGTGGCGCCGCTCGATACGGCGCTCGACTGGTCCTCTTGGAACGTGCACAACGATCCGGTAACCGAGCGGACGACGGCGCCCGGCACCGGCGGCGATCCTGCCGGCGGGCTGGGCAAGGCCGTCGAGATGTGCAACAACAACGGCCACTGCCGCAAGTTCGACGCCGGCACCATGTGCCCGAGCTTCCGCGTCACCCGCAACGAGCGCGACCTGACGCGTGGTCGGGCCAACACCCTGCGGCTGGCGCTGAGCGGCCAGCTCGGCTCCCAAGGGCTGGCCGCGCCGGAGGTGGCCGAGGCCTTGTCCCTGTGCGTCAGCTGCAAGGGTTGCCGGCGCGACTGCCCGACCGGCGTCGACATGGCGCGCATGAAGATCGAGGTCCGCTCGGCGCGGCGCATGAGCAAGGGGCTGCGCCTGCGCGACAAGCTGATCGCCAACCTGCCGGCGATGTCGCCCTATGCGCGGCGCCTGCCGTGGCTGTTCAACCTGGCCTGGATCGTCCAGCCGTTCCTGGGTTTCGCCAAGAAGCGGGCGCTGCCGAAGTGGCGCGGCGACACCTTCCTGTCGACCACCGACGTCGATGCCCAGGATGCGACGGTGGTGATCTTCGCCGACACCTTCTCCAACAATTTCGAGCCGGAGATCCTGCATGCAGCGCGGCGGGTGCTCGGGGCGGCAGGCCATCGCGTCGCCGTCGCCTGGCCCGACATCGGCTCGCGGCCGCTGTGCTGCGGCCGCACCTATCTGGCGGCAGGTCAGGTC
>JAEZQX010000174.1 GCA_023441105.1 Pseudomonadota bacterium
GCCGACCCTGGCGACGAGGTCGAGTCATGACAAGGACCGCCGGCACGCGGCGGGCGCTCGTGCGGGAGGCGCGCGACGCATTCCCGCCCATGGGCGTCTACGCGATCCGCGAGTTCGCCACCGGCCGCGTGCGCGTCGGTGCAAGCCGCAACGTGACGGGCGCGATCAACCGCATCCGCTTCGAGCTGCGCCATGGCTCTCATCCGGACAAGGACCTGCAAGCGGCATGGCGCCGCGATGGCCCGGAGGGTTTCTCCTTCGAAGTGCTCGCGCTGGTCAAGGAACGCAGCGAGCCGGGCTTCGACTATGGCGCGGAGCTGAAGGAGCTCGAGGCGCTCTACCGCGCGGAACTGGGAGCGAGCGAATGAGCCTGCATGCCTGCTTGGACCGCCACTTCGCGCACGCCGCGATGCGGCTGCGCCTCGACGAGGAACTCGGGAACTGGCATGGCCTTTCCTGGGAGGACTTCGTGCTCCTCGCCGAGGTCGATGCCGGCGAAGGCAGCGTCGAGACCGCGGCCCTCGCCGCGCGCCTCGGGCTCATCCGTTCCGCGCTGCTGCTGAGGTTGCTGCCGCTGGAGAAGACCGGCCTCATCGCGCGGGAAACCGGTCCCCACGGCGTGCGTCGCGTAGCGCTGAGCGCCGGCGGCCGCCGACTGGTGCGCGAGGCGCGCGCCACCGCGGAAGCGGCGTGCGCCAATGCGGAAGCGGCGCGCGCCCAGGAAGGCTAGCGCGCGAGAAAAAAAAGCCCCGCGGGTGCGGGGCTCGGTCGGACGGAAGCAGCAGTACTCAGGCGTACTCCGCCAGCGTCGCCTTCATCTTCTTGAGCGCCTTGGCCTCGATCTGGCGGATCCGCTCGGCGGACACGCCGTACTCGTCGGCGAGATCCTGCAGGGTACGGCTGCCGCCGTCGTCCTCGTCCCGCAGCCAGCGGGATTCGACGATCCGCCGGCTGCGCTCGTCCAGCGAGGACAGTGCCTCGGCGATGCCTTCGGTCTGCAACCGGTCGTTCTCCAGGCCGGCGAGGATCTCGGTCGGGTCGCTGTTGGGCGCGGCCAGGTAGGCGATGGGCGCGTAATCCTCCTCGCTGTCCTCGCCGATCGGCTCGAGGGACATCTCGTGTCCACCCATCCGCGTCTCCATTTCGGCCACGTCCTTCTCGCGCACGTTCAACTGCTCGGCGATATCGGTGATCGCCTCCGGCGAAAGGGTGTTGTGGTCCTTCTTCATGGAGCGCAGGTTGAAGAACAGCTTGCGCTGCGCCTTGGTGGTGGCCAGCTTGACCAGCCGCCAGTTCTTCAGGATGTACTCGTGGATCTCTGCCTTGATCCAGTGCAGGGCGAAGGACACCAGCCGCACGCCGCGTTCCGGATCGAAGCGCTTGACCGCCTTCATCAGGCCGATGTTGCCTTCCTGGATCAGGTCCGCGTGGGGCAGCCCGTAGCCCAGGTACTGGCGGGAAACCGACACCACCAGGCGCAGGTGCGACAGGACCAGCGACCGGGCGGCACCCAGGTCGTTGTCGTTGCGGAACCGCCGGCCATACTCGACCTCCTGCTCCGCCGTGAGCATCGGCAGGCGGTTGACCGCCGAGATGTAGGCGTCGAGGTTGCCCAGCGAGGGCAGAGCCAGCGTGACGCCGTCGGCGTTCCTGGTGACCAGCGCAGAAGATTGAGCAGCCATGTGGACTCCTTTGACCCGAGAACCTTGTTAATGACCTACGGGTTAGATACTAGCACTCGTGGCGGCGGAGTGCCAATTGAACATGCCAATCATGGCGATGACGGTTGACTATCGTCAAGCGCCGCTTGATTGGAAACCCGCTTTTTTCGCCGCTGGTATAGGCGTTGCAACTTTTGGGCCCACCGCGACGGGCGGGCCGCGGGCCGTCAATAGGCGTTGGGATCCCGGAAGGCCACGATGACGGTCTTGGCGATGATTTTCAAGTCCAGCCGCAGCGACCAGTGCCGCAGGTATTCCAGGTCGTAGCGGATGCGCAGCTCCATCTTCTCGATGGTGTCGGTCTCGCCGCGCGCCCCGTTGACCTGGGCCAGGCCGGTGATGCCGGGCTTGACCTTGTGCCGGATCATGTAGCCCTTGATCATCTTGCGGTACATCTCGTTGTGGGCCACGGCGTGCGGACGCGGCCCGACCACGCTCATCCGCCCCTGCAGCACGTTGAAGAACTGCGGCAGCTCGTCCAGCGAGGTGCGGCGCAGGATCTTGCCGATCGGCGTGATCCGGTCGTCGTCGCGGGTCGCCTGGCGGACCACGCTCCCGTTCTCCTGGACCCGCATGGTGCGGAACTTGTAGACGTTGATCTCCGAGCCGTCCAGGCCGTAGCGCCGCTGCTTGAACAGCACCGGTCCCTTGGAGGTGAGGCGGATCGCCAGGGCGATCAGGATCATGATCGGCGCAGTGAAGACCACCGCCACGGCGGCGATGATCAGGTCCGACAGTCGCTTGAGCACGCCGGTCGTGCCGTAGAAGGGCGATTCGCAGACCGCCACCACCGGCAGGCCGCCGACCGAATCCACCCGCGCCTGGATCAGGTCGAACATGAAGATGTCCGGCACGAAGTAGATCGAGGCGGTCGTGTCGCGCAGCTCCTCAAGCAGGCGCAGGATCCGCGGCTGGGATGCCATCGGCAGGGCGATGAAGATCTGGTCGACCCGGTTGGCGCGCACGAACTGGGCGACGTTGCCGAAGCCGCCGGCGACCGGTGCCTCCAGCACCTCGCCGAGCCGGTCCGGCGTGCGGTCGTCGAAGAAGGCCATGATCCGGGTCTGCGACAGCGCGTCGTCCTGGATGGAGCGAGCCAGCGCCCGGCCGAGGCTGTTGGCGGCCACCACGATGGCCGTCTGCTCCGGCCGCAGCGCGACCAGCTTGCGCAGCATCAGCGGCGACACCCAGTGCGCCCCCGCCTGCACCAGCGGCGTGGCGATGGTCCAGGCCGCCAGGACGTTCTGGTCGAACTGGCGCAGCGCGTCGATCATCAGCCCGAACAGCAGCAGCAGGCCCATCACCAGGCCCCAGCTGCCGAGCAGCTGGCGGATGAAGCCGGGCTGGTACATCCGGAACGGTACGCTGCCCGGATAGGTGAGCGAGAACACCAGCACCGCGAGCACCATCTCCTGGGCTCGCAGGGGCTGGCCGGCCAGCGTGGTGGCAGCCAGCAGGCACAGGACTGCGATGGCCGGATCGACGATCGACTTGACGAGCGTGAAGACGCTGCGGCTGCCGGTACGGATCGGGACTATCGAGGAGGCCAATGAGGTGCTGTTCGTTCCGCGCATCGACGCGTCGCGTTGTCAGTAGTTGTGTAATGGAAAAGCTGCTAACTTAGTACGGCTAAGCAGAGCAACTACAGGGGAGATTTCGGGTTTGCCGGGCCGATCATCCGGCTCGGCGCTGCCCCGGTGGGCTGCTGTACAACGAAGAGTGTCGCCCAAAGCCTCATTATGCTGGGGGCACTTTTCCTCACTTTGCGAATTAAACGACAGGAAGGTCATGAAAGAATTCAATCGCAGTCGAAATGGTGGTAGACGTAGGACAGGCCTCACGGGGGTGATCGCCGGCGTCGGAATCGTGTGTGCCACCACATCGATCAATGCGATGGCGCAGGACGCCCAGGGCGACGTGGTCAGCTTGACCGCCGGACTGGGCATCACCCGTGACAGCAACATCCTGCGGGTGAACGACAACGCCGATCTTGGTGGCCAGAGCAGGGGCGATACCTTCCTGCGCGGTTTCCTTGGCATCAACTTCGACCGGCTGATCAGCCAGCAGCGCCTGCAGCTGAATGCGGAAGTCGACGGCTACAAGTACAACGAGTATGACGACTTCGACAACGTCGGCTACAACGCCGGCGTGAACTATGACTGGGTGATCGGCCGGCCATTTTTCGGCCGCATCGGTGGCAGGGTCATGCAGTACCAGCCGACCATCCAGGATCGCGGACTGCAGCAGGGGACGCTTGACCGGAACCAGGTCGATCGCCAGACCCTCTACCTCAACGGCGGCATCCGCTTCACCCCGAGCTGGTCGGCCATCGCCGGCTGGGACCTGGACCGTCGTCGCAACAGCTCGTCACTCTACGACGATGCCGACTTCGACTACACGTCGCTCGAGGGCGGCCTCCGATTCGCGCCCGGCACCGGCGCCGAGATCGATTTCGTCTACCGAAGAACGGATGGTGATTACAAGAATTTGCAGGTGAACGGGCCCGACGGGCTGCCCCTGCTGACCGGGCCTCGAAGCAGCGACTTCGACCAGGATGCACTGCTGATGCGGGTGTCCTATCGGCCCTCGGACGACAGCCGGCTCGCCGGTCGCATCGGCTACACCAAGCGCAGCTACGACGTCGACAGCAGCCGCGACTTCAGCGGCATCACCACCGGCTTCGACATCGAATGGGCGCAGAGCGGCGCCGTCAAGATGCTGGTCTCGGTTGCCCGGGACATCGAGCCTGACGACTCCGCCATCACCGCGTCCTATGCGGATGCCAAGTCGTTCGCCGTGCGGCCCACCATCCAGGCCACCGGCAAGATCAAGCTGATGCCTTTCTTCCAGTTCGTGGATCGCACCTACAAGGGCGAGGGCAGCGCAGGCGAGCGCAAGGAAAAGTTCTATGCCTTCGGCATCGGTGCCGACTACGAGATCCGGCGCAATCTCAATGCCCTTTTCGACCTGCGCCGCGAGGAGCGGAACGCGAACGTCGACACCCTGGATTTCGACGCCAACATCGTCTCGGCAAGCATCGTCGCCCGCTTCTGACGCAGCCCGCCGGCGGCATCCGGGACCGCTTCCGGAAGCACCCGGCGGCTGACTTGCACTCCGCTGGTCGCCGGGCGGCTGTCTGCCGCCGGGCACTTAGACTGGTCCTGGTGGGGCCAAAGGCAGCAAGGTCGTGGCGCGGTGCCCGAGTCGTCCGGCGGGTACCATCTGAGACATATCTGCGACATCGGTCACGAGGCGCCGGCCGCGTGGACGATAAGATTCGGTCAATCCGGTCATCGCCTGCCGCGGGTGGATCGTTGCCTTGGACGGGGCCCGAAGTCGACCGGCCCATGCCCCCTTGTCCCCCTTCCTGTTTCCGCCCCGATCGTAATTCAAAGGACTGTACTGATGCTTCTCATGCGCATGACGAGATTCTGGGTGGCGTTGCTCGCCCTCTTCACCCTGTCTTTCGCGGTGCTGCCGGATTCCGCGCAGGCCCAGCAGGTCGCCCGCGGCGACTACACCCTCGGCCCGGGCGACGTGCTGCGGATCCAGGTGTTCCAGTCGCAGGACCTCACGGTCGAGGCGCGCATTTCGGAGAGCGGCGTCATCTCCTATCCGCTGCTCGGCGTGGTCAAGCTGGCGGGCCTGTCGCCGCAGCAGGCCGAGAACCTGATCTCGACCCGGCTGAAGGAGGGCAAGTTCCTGCAGAACCCGCAGGTCACCCTCAACGTCCTGCAGTTCCGCAGCCAGCAGGTTTCGGTGCTGGGCAACGTCGCGCGGCCCGGCCGCTACCCGCTCGAGACGACCGGCATGCGCCTGTCCGAAATTCTCTCGGTTGCCGGCGGCGTGACCCCCACCGGTGCGGACCAGGTCATCCTGATGACCACCCGCAATGGCCGGCCGCAGCGCCTCGAGATCGACCTGGTCGACATGTTCACCACCGGCGACCTCAGCAAGGACGTGGTGCTGCAGGCGGGCGACACGCTGTTCGTGAACCGGGCACCGAACTACTTCGTCTACGGTCAGGTGCAGCGGCCCGGGCAATACGCTCTCGACCGCGGCATGACGGTCGCCCAGGCGATCGCCAAGGGCGGCGGCCTCACCCTGCGCGGTACGGATCGCGGTGTCCGGCTGCATCGCCGCATCGGCGAGCGCAACATCCAGGTGCTCGAGCCGAAGCTTGACGATCCGGTCAAGCCCGACGACCTGATCTTCATCCGCGAAAGCATCTTCTGATGACCGCGGAGCGGATCGAGCGCCGGAGCAGGGCGGCCCCGCCGACCGGACCGGCGCGCGATTCTCCGGTCGTCCGCTGCGGCCACACGTTGATCCCCGCCGGCCTTGCCGGCCGGCGGCGGCTCGTTAAGCTCTCGATCGAGTCCGGCCATGCCGCCACCGCCACGACCGCCATGTCCGCCGCCATCACGGTGACCGGCATGGCGCGAGCTGCCGGCGCGCGGTTCGCCGTCTCCTGAAGGAAGGCCGGTCCTTCGCGCTGGAGCAGGCACGCCGCACGCAGGGCTTCGCAGGCGACAGCAGGGCTTTCGCCGTCCGCCGTTTCACCCGTCCCCATCGTCCCACCGTCGATCACCAAACCATCATGTCAAGCGACACTGCCGTCTCGAACGCGCCTTCCACCGCCGCAGTCGACCTGCGCGCTGCAGCCGCCACCCATGCCAAGTGCCGCTTCTGCGGCACCCAGCTGCGGCACACGGTGGCGAACCTCGGCATGTCGCCGATGGCCAATGCCATCCGCAAGCCGGAAGACCTGAACCGGATGGAGCCGTTCTTCCCGCTGCATGCCTACGTCTGCGGCAATTGCTTCCTGGTGCAGCTGGAAGAGTTCCAGAGCGGCGAGGCGATCTTCTCCGACTATTCCTACTTTTCGTCGTACGTCCAGGCGATGCTCGACCATGGCCGTCGGTACGCCGACGACATGACGGCGCGTTTCGGCCTCGGCGCGCAGAGCAAGGTGGTGGAGATCGCCGCCAACGACGGCTACCTGCTGCGCTGGTTCCTGCCGAAAGGCGTGCCGGTGCTGGGCGTCGAGCCGGCGGCCAACGTGGCCGAGGCGGCGCGCGAGTTGGGCATCCCGATGGAGGTGCTGTTCTTCGGCCGCAAGACGGCACGCGAGCTGAAGGCCAAGGGGCATGCCGCCGACCTGATGGCGGCCAACAACGTGGTGGCGCACGTGCCGGACCTGAACGACTTCGTCGCCGGCTTCGCCGAGTTGCTCAAGCCGACCGGCGTGGCGACCTTCGAATTCCATCACGTGCTCAACCTGCTCCAGCTCAACCAGTTCGACAACATCTATCACGAGCACTTCTGCTATCACTCGCTGATGACCTTCAGCCGGATCCTCGCGCATCATGGGCTGAAGGTCTTCGATGTCGAGGAGATTCCGAACCACGGCGGCTCGTTGCGCGTCTACTGCCAGCTGGCGGCGAGCGGCGTGCAGCCGCTGTCGGAGCGGGTGGGAGCAATGGTCGACCGCGAGCGCGCTGCCGGCCTCGATACACTCGCGCCGTACCTCGCGATGGAAGACCGCATCCGCGCCACCAAGCGCAGCCTCTGGCGCTTCGTCCTGCAGGCGGCTCAGGAAGGCAAGACCCTCGCCGCCTACGGCGCGCCGGCCAAGGCAGCGACGCTGTTGAACTATGCCGGCGTGCGGGCCGACTACATCCAGTACACGGTGGATCGCAATCCGCACAAGCAGAATCATTTCCTGCCCGGCACGCAGATTCCGATCTATGGCCCGGAGCGGATCACGCAGACGCGTCCCGACTACCTGGTGATCCTCGCCTGGAACCTGAAGGATGAGGTGATGCGGCAGATGGCGCATATCCGCGAATGGGGCGGCAAGTTCGTGGTGCTGATCCCCGAAGTGAAGATCCACGACTGACATCCGCAAGGGAGAGTGCTGGGTGCACGACCGGCCGAACGACATGAACCAGACAGCATCCGCCGCAGCCCGCGCTGGCGGCGCAACCGGCAATGGTGCCGCGACGGCCGAGCCCGTCTTCGTGCCGATGACGCTGTCGTCCGCGGCGGCGGCGCTGCCGGCGCTGGCCGACGGCAGCGGGCCGGCGATGCACGCCTTCTGTGCCGAGCTCTATCCGTTCTTGCGCAGCATCACCGGGAAGGGGGTGCGCGACACGCTGGCCGCCATCGGCAAGCACATTCCCATCATCGTCACCGAGGTGCCCTCGGGGACGGCAGTGTTCGACTGGACCGTGCCACCGGAATGGACGGTGCGCGAAGCCTGGATCAAGGATGCCGCCGGCAATCGCATCGTCGACATCGAGCGGCACAACCTCCATCTGGTCAATTACAGCGGCCCGTTTCGCGGCCGGCTGAGCCTTGCCGAGCTGCGTCCGCATCTCTTCTCCCTGCCGGACCGGCCCGACTGGATTCCCTACCGGACACAGTATTTCAAAGAGGATTGGGGCTTCTGCCTGACTCATCGGCAGCTCGAGGCCCTGCCGGATGGCGAGTACGAAGTCTGCGTCGACACCAGCCTCGCGCCGGGTTCGCTGACCTTCGGCGAATGCATCCTGCCGGGTCGCACGCAGGAGGAGGTGCTGATCTCGGCGCACGTCTGCCATCCTTCCCTGGCCAACGACAACCTGTCGGGCATTGCAGTTGCTACCTTCCTGGCCCGTGCGCTCGCCGGTATCGAGCGCCACTACACCTACCGCTTCGTGTTTGCGCCGTCGACCATCGGGGTAATCACCTGGCTTGCGCAGCGGGAAGCGGTCACTGCGCGCATCCGCCATGGGTTGGTGGTTTCGGGCGTTGGAGATCCTGGCGACTACAACTACAAGCGCAGCCGTCGCGGCGACGCCGCGGTCGACGCCGTGATGGCCTACGTCCTTGGACAGAGCGGTCAGGCCCATCACGTCAACCCGTTCATGCCGTACGGCTACGACGAGCGGCAGTATTGTTCGCCGGGCTTCGACCTGCCGGTGGGCTGCTTCTCCCGCTCGACCTACGGCAGTTATCCGCAATACCACACGTCGGCCGACAACCTGGAATTGGTTAGGCCCGAATGCCTCGAGCAGTCGCTGCGATTGTTGCTGCAGGGCATCAGCATTCTCGAGCGCGACTGCCGGGTCTTGAATCTGAATCCGAAGTGCGAGCCGCAGCTGGGAAGGCGCGGTCTCTACTCCCTGATCGGCGGTCACAACGAGGGGCAGAAGCTGCAACTAGCCCTGTTGTGGGTACTCAACCAGTCGACCGGACTTAAGACTTTACTTGAGATTGCGCAGACGTCCGGATTGCCGTTCGACCTGATTCACGAGGCCGCTGTTGCATTGGCGCACGCCGACCTCGTTTCTGCGGATGTAGCATGACTTCATGAACGCAGGAATGTGTGCGTTTGTGCAACGAAAAGCGTCGGCGAAGACGATAACCTGACTGCATGAAAAAGTACATCGAGCCCCAAGCAGTTATTCCGATGGTCGAGCGTGTCAACTTCGAGAAGTCGAACGCGATCCGCGCCAAGGTCCATTCGGTCATTCCCGGCGGCACGCACACCTATGCCAAGGGCGACGACCAGTTCCCGCAGCAGTCTCCCGGCTTCATCGCGCGTGGCAAGGGCTGCCACATCTGGGACATCGACGGCAACGAGTTCATCGAGTACGGCATGGGGTTGCGGGCCGTGACCTTGGGGCATGCCTACGCCCCGGTGATGGAGGCGGCTTACCGCCAGATGCTGCAGGGGAACAACTTCAACCGTCCCGCGCTGCTCGAGCTGGAATGCGCGCAGATGCTCCAGTCGCTCGTGCCGAGCGCGGAGATGGTCAAGTTCGCCAAGGATGGCTCGTCCATCCTCACCGCCGGCGTCAAGCTGGCGCGGGCTTATACCGGCCGCGAGCTGGTCGCGATCTGCGCCGATAGCCCGGTCTTCTCCTACAACGACTGGTTCATCGGCACGACGCCGATGGATGGCGGCATTCCGCCGGTCAACAAGTCGCTGACGGTCACGTTCCGCTACAACGACATCGACAGCCTCAACGCCTTGTTCGAGCGTTATCCGGGCCGGATCGCCATGGTGCTGCTCGAGCCGGCGCGCGTGGTCGAGCCGCGTGACGGCTTCCTGCACAAGGCGCGCGAGGCGGCCCACCGCGGTGGCGCCGTCTTCATGCTGGACGAAACCATCAGCGGCTTCCGGTTCCATCGCGGCGGCGCACAGTCGGTCTACGGCGTCACGCCCGATCTCTCCTGCTTCGGCAAGGCCATGGCCAACGGCTTCTCGCTGTCGGCGCTGACCGGACGCCGCGAGATCATGGAGCTTGGCGGCCTGCATCACGACAAGGAGCGGGTGTTCCTGCTGTCGACCACGCACGGTGCCGAGCATCCGTCCTTGGCTGCCGCCATCGAGACGATGCGGATCTACCGCGACGAGCCGGTGATCGAGCACCTCTACCGGGTGGGCGAGCGGCTGCGCCACGGCTTCGAGCAGGCCACCCGCGAGGCCGGCGTGCAGGATCACCTGACCATTGCAGGCCGGCCCTGCAACCTGCTGTTCTCGACGCTGGACCACGACGGCAAGCCGTCGCAGTCCTTCCGCACGCTGTTCCTGCAGGAGCTGATCCGCTGGGGCGTGCTGGCGCCGAGCTTCATCGTCAGCTACTCGCACGACGACGACGACATCGACTGCACCGTCGAGGCGATTCGTCGCGCAGCCCACGTCTACGCCCAGGCGCTGGATGCCGGGACGACCGATGGGTTGTTGATCGGGGCGCCGTCGAAGTCGGTCTACCGGCGGTACAACTGATCGCGCGTTTGCTTCTGGACCTGCGGCTTCGCTGAGGCACGCCCGCCCCCGCCCCGCGGGCTTCCAGGTAACAAGAGACCACGGCCCTGCCGGCGGCGATCCGACGTCTGTCCTTGCAGGCGGGGTTTGCAGCGGCCTTGGCGCGGTTCGCGAGAATTCCGGTGCGATCGTACGGGTCTCGGATGCGACTTTCGGTTCGTTTGGCGCTCGCCCTTGGGATTGCCGGCGCCAGGCGTGAAAGGCTCGGCAGGACCCGCCCGAGCGAACGCCAGTTGGGCAAGTGTCGATGACTGAGCCGAGGCGCAATTTCGACCGTAGAAGTTCCCGGTCATGGCGCGCTGGGCTGTTGCTTTTCGCACGCCCCGCGACCTGCCGGGATGGTTTTCACGGAACTTCCACGTGGCCGGGCGTACCGTAGTGGCACGCCGTCGTCCTCGGCATGGTGCCGTTTGCCGGCGGCCCACAGCGTGTGCTTCGACCTTTCCCCTCGTGGTTTGCGCTTCTGCCTGACGCTGGTTGCCGGCGTTGTCGCGATGCCTGGCTTCGCTGCCGAGGTCAGGCCGACGGAGCCGATGGTGGATCAACGAGGCCCGGAGGAGCCCGGCAAGCCGAAGCTCCGCTGGCTGCTCGGCGCCTCGGCTACCTGGGCCGGGGAGTATGCGGGATCGGATCGGCGCGACCGGTCGCAGAAGGTACTGGTCGCTTTGCGCTACGGACGCTTCAAGCTCGCAAACTCGGGCAGCAGCGCATTGCTGGAATTCGGGGTCGCGCCGGACGAATCTGGCGCCTCGATGGACCTCCTGGCTTCGGAGCGATGGAGGCTGCGCGCCGGGCTGCGCATCGGCGGCGGCCAGAATTCATCGGATTCGCCATACCTGGCCGGCCTGCCCGACGTTCCTGAATCGGTGCTGGCGCGGGCGACGCTCGGCTACCTGTTCACGCCGAACTTCGGGGTGACCGGAACCCTGACCTTCGATCTCCTCGGCAGGGGCAATGGCACCACCTGGAGCAACAGCATCGACTATCGCCACCGGCTCGGCAGGAACACCGAGTTCCGCATGGGAACGGGATTTACGCTTGGCAATGCCAGCCACATGAACAGCTTCTATGGCGTGCCGCTGTCCGCCCAGACGCCGGACCGCCCGGCGTACCAGCCGGGCGCCGGTTTGAAGGGTGCCGGCATTGGCGTCGGTCTCACGAGCGCCCTTGGCTCGCGCTGGATCGCCTTCGGCGGCGTAAGCTACAACTGGCTCCTGGGCAAGGCCGCCGACAGCCCGCTGAGCCGCCAGAACCATGATCTGGCGGCCACGGTGGGGGTCGCCTGGCGGTGCTGCGGGCCCTAGGCGGCGACCGTCTCGGCCGACTTGACCGGCTCCACCGGCTGCGGATGCCCCGGCATGTAGATGTCCTGCACGTCCTGCGGCACATGGTTCAGCGTGCTCGCCTGCAGGTAGTCGTTGATGGCCGAGCCGGTGCACTTGGAATCGACGTTGCGCGCGCCGCGGCGGGCCTTGAGATCGCCGAGATGGACGCAGCGGAAGTCGATGGAATAGCGCGTCTCGCCGGTCTGGTTGGGAATGGACGAATGCATCTGCGCGCCCGAGAACAGCAGCATCCCGCCGGGCGGGGTCACCACCACCGTCTTCGGCTCGAGCAGCAGCTGCTCCTGCGCATGCGGTTGCGGACGCGTGTCCTTGCCGACATGCTCCGCGGCGTTGAACCGCATCTTGGCGTTCCACTCCTGGTAGTTGTAGGTCTCGGAGTCGTTCAGCACGCCGCGGCTGAAATAGTTGGGATGGAAGGCCATTGCGTTGCCGGCTTCGATGTCGAAGATGGGCAGCCACCAGTTGATCTGGCACAGCGGCGCCGAATACCAGGTGTCGCGATGCGGATGGAACGCATAGGCGATACCGGTGGTGAGATAGTTGTTGCTGGTCGAAGTGCGCATCCGCGGAATGTCGAAGTGGACCTGGTCGAGGTCGCAGCCGATGGCTTCCAGCATCCGCGGAATGATCCGCTTGCATTCGGGATGGTGGATGAAGGCCGGCTTGAGCTTCGCGAGGATGGCCGCGAACTCCCGCACGTCGTACTTGAACTGCGCAGTGCGAGGGTCGACGCCGGGGAAGGCTTCCGCGATCAGCTTGCGCGCCACCTCGATCAGCGCCATCGAATGTTCGTTCGGCGAATAGACGTAGAGATCACCCTTGTAGAGCCGGTCGCGGCGGGTGTCGTCGTCGATCTTCTGGTCAAAGTAGATAGCGGTCATGATTTCTTCTGTTCCAGTAGTCCGGATGCCTGCGTAGCGAGGACTGGTGCCCTCATTTTAGGCCGCTTTGCCCGGCCCGGGAGACGGGGGTCGTGGAATCGGTCACGAAAGTCCAGGCAAATTCCCGGGTTGTGGGAGGCGGCTTACCACTTCTTCCAGGGGGCCTTGCCGGATTCCCAGAGATCCTCGAGGACGTGCTTGTCGCGCAACGTATCCATCGGCTGCCAGAAGCCATCGTGGCGGAAGGCATGCAGCTGGCCGTCGTGCGCCAGCGACCGCATGGGCGTCTGCTCGAAGACCGTGTCGTCGCCTTCGATGCGGTCGATGACCTTGCGGTCGAGAACGAAATAGCCGCCGTTGATCCAGGCGCCATCGCCCTGCGGCTTCTCCTTGAAGGCTTCGATCTGCGAGCTGCCCGCCGACAGCGTGAAAGCGCCGAAGCGTCCGGGCGGCTGGACCGCGGTCACCGTCGCTTCGCCGCCGTGCTGGCGGTGGAACTCGATCGACCTGGCGATGTCCACGTTGCTGACGCCGTCGCCGTAAGTGCAAAGGAAGGTGTCGCCCTTCAGGTAGCGGGCCGCTCGCTTGATCCGGCCCCCCGTCATGGTGTTGAGGCCGGTTTCGACCAGCGTCACGCTCCACGGTTCGGATTCGTTGCGGTGGACCTGCATCGTGTTGCCGCGCAGATCGAAGGTCACATCGGCATTCGACAGTGAATATTCGTTGAAGAAGCTCTTGATGACGTGGCCTTTGTAGCCGCAGCAGATGACGAAGTCGTTGATGCCGTGCGACGAATAGATCTTCAGGATATGCCACAGGATCGGCTTGCCGCCGACCTCGACCATCGGCTTGGGACGGACGGAGCTCTCTTCGCTGATACGGGTGCCGAAGCCCCCGGCGAGAATGACTGCTTGCATGATGTTGATTCGCCAGGCGGAACTGTAAAGCCGCGATGGTGGCGACAGTGCGGGAGATGGTCAACCGGCGGCCGACTCCCGGTGTGCCGAATGTCGCGCGCGGCATGAGTTCGCCGGCCTGCCAGCCGTACGCGCGGCCGGTGGCCGGGCGGCTCGGCAGGCCGCCCCGGCGGCTGCCCTGGCGCGCTGCTACATTCGACCTGTCGCGGCAGCCATGCCGCCATTCTCCTGGAGACCCGGATGCTCACGCTCTACACCTATTTCCGCAGCTCGGCGGCCTTTCGGGTGCGCATCGCCCTGAACCTCAAGAAGCTGGAATGGCAGCCGGAGGTGATCTGGTTGCCCGACGGCGAGCAGTCCCAGCCACCCTACCAGTCCGTCAACCCGCAGTCGCTGGTGCCGACGCTGGTGGACGGCGACGACCGGATGGCGCAGTCGATGGCGATCATCGAGTACCTCGACGAGACCCACCCGCAGCCGCCGCTGCTGCCGGGCAGCCCGCGCGATCGGGCGCGCATCCGCTCGCTCGCCCAGCTGATCGCCTGCGACATCCATCCACTCAACAACCTGCGGGTCCTGAAGTATCTCAAGCGGGGCCTGGGGCAGACGCAGGAAGCGATCGACACCTGGTACCGGCACTGGTGCACCGAGGGCCTCTCGGCCTATGAACGCCAGCTGGGCGACGGCAAGGCCGGCGAGTTCAGCCACGGCGACCAGGTGACCCTGGCGGACGTCTGCCTGGTGCCGCAGATCTTCAACGCCCAGCGTTTCGCCGTGGACATCGGCCAGTTCCCCACCACCCTGGCGATCTTCGAGCGCTGCATGAAGCTTGCCGCGTTCGATGCCGCACAGCCGTCGAAGCAGGCCGAGGCTTCCCGGGCGCCGGCTTGACGCGCCCTGGCGTCGCGCGGCTGCCAACCCTGCAGCGTCGCGACCTGGTCGCGGCGCTGGGGCTGGCGGCGCTGCTGCCCGGCTGCGCTGCGCTCGGCACCGGCCGCAGCAGCCTGCGCGAGCCGGAGGCGTTGTGCCAGGCGGCGTTCTACGACACGGCGAGCGGCCAGCAGCCCGGCAGGCGGCGCCTGTTCGCGCGCATCCGCTCGGCGCCGGTGGTGCTGCTGGGCGAGGTGCACGACAACGCGCTGCATCACCGCATCCGTGGGGCGCTGCTGTTCGACTGGGTGCGCAGCGAGCCGTCGCGTCCCTCGGCCCTGGTCTTCGAGCATTTCGACCGGGAGAACGACGACGCACTGCGCGTCGTGCAGCGCCATCAGGCTGGCGCCGAGCCAAGGGTTCGCCGCCGCCGCGACAGCCTGCCGGAGCTCGACCAATTGCTCGATGCCGCCCGCTTCGATCGCAAAGGCTGGGGATGGCCGACGCACCAGCCGCTGTTCGAAGCCGCGCGCGAAAGTGGCGCAACCTGGATCGCGGCGAACTTCTCGCGGGCATCCGCCCGGGCGCTGCGGCGCGAGCCGGCCGCGGCGGTGGAGCCGGCGCTGCTGGCGGTGATGGAGGCTTCACGCTGGTCGCCGCAGGCCCAGGAGGCGCTCGACCAGGCGCTGCTCGCCGGGCACTGCGGGCAGCTGCCGCAGGCGGCGCTGGCGGAGGTCGGCCGGGTGCAGCGGCTGCGCGATGCCGCGCTGGCCCTGCCGCTGCTGGATGCGGCGGACCGGCGCAGCCTGCTTCTCGCCGGCAACGGCCATGTGCGGCGGGACCATGGCGTGCCGCTCTATCTCGGCGCGCTCGAGCGCGAGGCGTTGGTGATCGGCTTCGAGGAGACCGGCGCGCAGCCTGGGGCCGACCTTGCCACTGCCGTCGGCGCGGACCGCGCCCGCGACTACCGCGCGGCCTACGACTTCGTCTGCCTGACGCGGGCGGCGGAGCGCGAGGATCCGTGCGCCGACCTGCCGCCGCTCAGTCCAGCAGCGCCGACGCAAACTCCTTCGCGCTGAACGCCTCGAGATCCTCCGCACCCTCGCCGACGCCGATGAAGTAGACCGGGATCGGCCGGTCGCGGCGGGTGAAGGCGAGGGCGGCGATGGCGCCGCCCTTGGCGGTGCCGTCGAGCTTGGTCACGATCAGGCCGGTGAGCTGCACCGCCTCGTCGAACGCCTTCACCTGGGCCAGCATGTTCTGGCCGGTGTTGCCGTCCAGGACCAGCAACACCTCGTGTGGCGCACCTTCCATCGCCTTGCCGAGCACGCGCCGGATCTTGCGCAACTCGTCCATCAGGTGCTGCTGCGTCGGCAGCCGGCCGGCGGTATCGATCATCACCACGCCGGTGCGGCGGGCGATGCCGGCCTTGACGGCGTCGAAGGCGACGGCGGCCGGATCGCCGCCATCGTTGCCGACCACCTGCACCTGGTTGCGTTCGCCCCAGCGCACCAGCTGCTCGCGCGCCGCCGCGCGGAAGGTGTCGCCGGCAGCCAGCAGCACCGACTTGTCGATCGCCCGCAGGTGGCGGGCCAGCTTGCCGATCGAGGTGGTCTTGCCGGCCCCGTTGACGCCGGCAATCATCATCACCAGCGGCGTTGCCCGGTCGACGTCGATCGGCTGCTCGAGCGGGGCCAGCAGCTCGGCCAGCAACTCGCGCAGCGCAGCCTTCAGCGCCGCGGCTTCGCCGATCCGGTTGCGGCGCGCGCGCTCGCGCAACTGGGCGATCAGCCATTCGGTGGTGGCATAGCCGGCGTCGCTCGACAGCAGCGCCGTTTCCAACTCCTCGTAGAGCGCCTCGTCGACCTTGACGCCGACGAAGATCGTGCTCAGGTTGGTGCGGGTCTTGGTCAGCCCGCCGCGCAGCCTGGCGAGCCAGCCTTGCCGCGCCGGCGCCGCCGCGTCTTCCGCCGCCGCGCCGGCCGCCTCATCGCCGGTTGCGGCGGCCCCTGCCGTGGCGGCGGTGGCGGCGACCGGCCCGGCGACCGCGGTATGATCGGGCGCCTTCGGCCGGACCGCTTCACGCATCACCGGCGGTGCGGGGGCGGGCGCAGGCATGGGGATCGGCGCCGGCACCGGTGCGGGCGGTGTAGTGGCGAACGGCGCCGGCCCGGCCGGTGCTTCGGCC
>JAEZQX010000233.1 GCA_023441105.1 Pseudomonadota bacterium
TGCATCTCAAGGGCCGGCTGCGCGAAGGCGTGACCGCCACCGACCTGGTGCTGCGGATCACCGAGCTGCTGCGGGCGGCCAAGGTGGTCGGCAAGTTCGTCGAGTTCTTCGGCGAAGGCACGGAATCGCTGGCCCTGCCGGACCGCGCCACCATCGGCAACATGGCGCCGGAGTACGGCGCCACCATGGGCTTCTTCCCGGTCGACCAGAAGACCGTCGACTACTTCCGCGGCACCGGCCGCAGCGCCGCCGAGATCGACGCCTTCGAGAGCTACTTCCGGGCCCAGGGCCTGTTCGGCGTGCCGAAAGTCGGCGCAGTCGACTACTCGCAAGTGGTCGAGCTCGACCTCGGCAGCGTCTCGCCGTCGCTTGCCGGTCCGAAGCGCCCGCAGGATCGCATCGAGCTCGGCAACATGCAGCAGACGTTCGAGTCGCTGTTCAGCCTGCCGGTGCAGCAGAACGGCTTCAACAAGGACCGCGCCGACCTCGACAAGGCCTACGAGGCCGGCGAAGGCGTGAGCCTGGAGAACGGCGACGTGCTGATCGCCGCCATCACCTCGTGCACCAACACCTCGAACCCGAGCGTGCTGCTCGCCGCCGGCCTGCTTGCCAAGAAGGCGGTCGAGTATGGCCTGAAGGTGCGTCCGCACATCAAGACCTCGCTGGCGCCGGGCTCGCGCGTGGTCACCGACTACCTCACCAAGACCGGCCTCCTGCCCTATCTCGAGCAGCTCGGCTTCGACGTCGCCGCCTACGGCTGCACCACCTGCATCGGCAATGCCGGCGACCTTCGTCCGGAGTTCAACCAGGCCATCGTCGCCAACGACATGGTCTGCGCCGCCGTGCTGTCGGGCAACCGCAACTTCGAGGCGCGCATCCATCCCAACATCCGCGCCAACTTCCTCGCCTCGCCGCCGCTGGTGGTGGCCTATGCGCTGGCCGGCACGGTGAAGGTGGACCTGATGACCGAGCCGGTCGGCAAGGGCAAGGACGGTCGCGACGTCTATCTCGGCGACATCTGGCCGACTTCCGAGGAGGTGCATGCGCTGCTGCGCCATGCGATGGATCCGAAGACCTTCAAGCGGCTCTACAGCGATCTCACCAAGGACCACGTCCTGTGGAACAAGGTGCCCTCGTCGGAGGGGCAGGTCTACAACTGGCCGGGCTCCACCTACATCGCGGAGCCGCCCTTCTTCGAGGACTTCTCGATGACGCCTGGTGCCACCGCATCGGTCGCGAATGCGCGCATCCTCGGGCTGTTCGGCGATTCCATCACCACCGACCACATCTCGCCGGCGGGTTCCATCAAGGACACGTCGCCGGCGGGCAGGTACCTGATCGAGAACGGCGTGCTGAAGGCCGACTTCAACAGCTACGGCGCGCGCCGCGGCAATCATGAAGTGATGATGCGCGGCACCTTCGCCAACGTGCGCGTCAAGAACCTGATGCTGCCGCCCAAGGAGGACGGTTCGCGCGAGGAAGGCGGCCTGACCCTGTACCAGCCGGGCGGCGAGAAGATGCCGATCTACGACGCCGCCATGCGCTACATCGGCGAGGGCGTGCAGACGGTGATCCTGGCCGGCGAGGAATACGGCACCGGCAGCTCGCGCGACTGGGCGGCCAAGGGCACCCAGCTGCTGGGCGTCAAGGCGGTGGTGGCCCGCAGCTTCGAGCGCATCCACCGTTCCAACCTGGTGGGCATGGGCGTGCTGCCGCTGCAGTTCCTCGGCTCGGATTCGTGGGAATCGCTTGGCATCAAGGGCGACGAGACCATCGATATCGAGTTCCCGGAGCAGCTCGTGCCGCAGCAGGAGATGGTCATGACGGTGCGGCGCCCGGACGGCAAGACGACCCAGGTCAAGCTGCTGTCGCGCATCGACACGCCGATCGAGGTGGACTACTTCAATCACGGCGGGATCCTGCCCTACGTGCTGCGCGAGCTGATGGCGGCCTAGTGACCCCCCGAAGCGGCCCAGGCCGGACCCAGGGGGCGGCAAGGCGCCCTCTGCGCCCGTGTCGTGCCCAGTCATCGGCCCCTTGTCGCCGAATGGTTCTTTTCGTCCTAAGCTGTCGCCCGTGATGCGCTGCGCCTTGGAACCTGTCGATGGGTAGCACCCGGTTGTCCGTCTATACCCGGGCCACGCTGATTGCCGGCCTGGCGCTGCTGTTCTGCCTGCTGGCCCAGCTGGTGTCGGCCGGGCTGCCCAGCCAGCTGCTGATCTGGCCGGCGTCGGGCGTGGCCTTCGCGTTCGGCTGGCGCTACGGGCGCGGCTGGACCCTGCCGGCGGCGGTGGGCGTCTTCGCCTGGGCGATGTTCGTCAGCCGCGACCTGCTCTTCGCGATGACCGTGTCCCTCGCGAGCACCATCGGTCCGCTGGTGGCGATCCACTTCCTGCGGCGGATGGCGGATTGGAAGCCGCCGGAATACCGGCTGGACGCGGTGGTGCGCTTCATCGCCGTGGCCTTGGCCGGGTCGGCCGTCATCGCCGCGGCGATCGTCACCGCAGTCTTCGCCGACACCCCGCTGTCGCTGCCCGCCGGCGACAACGGCTTTCTTGGCGACGGACTGCATCCGGCGCATCTGTTCCTCAGCGTCTGGCTGATCGACGGACTGGGCATGATGCTGGTGGCGCCGGCGCTGCTCGCCTGGATCGACGACGCGGTGCCGGAAGCCGATGCTGCGCAGCAGTCGTCGGACATCTTCGACCTTTCCAGCCTGCTGATGACGCTGCTGGTCACCGCTACCAGCCTGTCCCTGGCCAGCTGGGAGTTTCCGCAGTACAGCTACGTGGTGCTGTTCGCCTACTTCCCGATCCTCGCCTGGTCGGCGGTGCGCATGAGCGAGCGCGCCAACGCGCTTACCCTGCTGATCAGCGCCCTGCCCCTGCTGGCCGCGTGGGGCTACCAGGCCAGCACGCCGGAGGAGCCGCGCTATGCGCAGGCGATCCAGGTGTCGGTCATCGTCTTCTGCGCCGTGCTGGTTGCGCTGGTGTTGCAGGCGATCGCCGCCGATCGCCGCCTCGCCATCCTGCGGGTGGCTCGCCAGTCCCGCCAGGACATGAGCACCGGCCTGCTCAACGACCGCGGCCTGCTCGCCGAGCTCGGCGACCGGCTGGTGTCGCCGTCACGGGTGAACTACGGGCTGATCGGCCTGCACGTCACCAACTTCGATTCGATCAACGACTTGTGCGGCGCCATCGACGCGATCCAGCTCGAGCAGTCGACGGCCGCGTTGCTGACCCGCCAGAACCAGGTGCAGTTCGCCGCCCGCCTGTCGGCCGGCCGCTACGCGATGGTGATCGGCGCCGACACCGTGGCACAGGTCCGGGCGGTGGCGCGCGAGGTCTACTCGCAGCTCAACGGCCAGGTCTTCCAGACCGAGCTCGGCAGCCTGCGGCTGCAATGCTGCGTCGGCGGACTGCTGCTCGACCGTCACACGCTCATCAGCAGCGAGGACTGCCTGTTCTCGCTCAGCGATGCGCTGGCCATCGCCGCCAGCGTGCGCGACCCGCAGCTGTTCGTCGAGCCGCTGTCGCAGATGATGATCGACGCGCGCCGTGCCCACCAGAGCAAGATCGAGCACATCCGCGAGGCGATCCGCGACAATCGCATCGAGCTGTTCGCCCAGCCGGTAGTGGACCCCGACGCGCCGCCGGACATGCTGTCCTACGAGGTGCTCACCCGCCTGCGCGACCGCGACGGCGGCCTGATCCAGCCGCCGGAGTTCATGACCCTGGCGGTGCAGGCCCAGATGTCGATCCCGCTCGACCGCGCGGTGATCCGGCGGGCATTCGAATGGCTGGCCGAGAATCCCGATTCGCTGGCCCGCACCTGGAAGTGCTCCATCAACCTGGCCGGCGCCACCATGTGCGACGGCGCCATCGCCGAATATATCCGCGAGAATCGCAGCCGCTGCGGCATCCCGGCGGAAAAGGTGGTGTTCGAGATCACCGAGAGCGAAGCCATCCGCAACCCGGCCGCAGCTTCGCGGCTGGTGGACGACCTCAAGCAGCAGGGCTTCGGCATCGCGCTGGACGATTTCGGCACCGGCCTCGCCACCTTCGAATACCTCAAGCGCTTCCCGCTCGACTACCTCAAGATCGACGGCTCGTTCATCCGCAACCTGATGTCGAACCCGATCGACGAGGAGATCGTGATCTCCACCATCCGCGTGGCCAGCCGGCTGAAGCTGCGCACGGTGGCCGAGCATGTGCACAGCGCGGCAGTCTACGAGCGGCTGACGGAGCTTGGCATCACCTTCCTGCAAGGCGATTTCTTCGGCAAGCCGATCCCGATCCGCGAGTTCTTCGGCCTCGAGGGCAAGCGCCGGACCGCCGCCGCACCGGCGCAGGCACAGGCGCAAAGCCTGGCCGAATAGGCTCAGTCCTGCGCGGCAGCCAGCCGCGTCACCAGCCAGTTGGCCGCCCGCAGCAGGCGGCCGTCGTCGAAACGGCGGCCGACCAGCTGCACGCCGATCGGCAGGCCGTTCTCGCCCACCAGCAACGGCAGGCTGATGGCCGGCATGCCGAACAGCGAAGCCATCGAGCAGAACAACGGGTCGCCGGTGGAGTCGAGCCCCTCCGGCGCCGTGCCGATGGCGGCCGGCAGCATCAGGACGTCGCAGGAATCGAACAGCGACTCGACTTCCTCGTGCAACCGACGGGCGAGCTCGCGAGCCTGCAGGTAGTCGACCGCGCCGACCTGGTTGCCCGATTCGATCAGCTCGACCAGTCGTGCGCTCATCCGGTCCTTGCCGCGCCGGTATTCGCCGCCCAGACTGTAGGCCATCTCGGCGCGCATGATGGTCTGGAGCGTGCGGTTGATCTCCGGGCCGGCTTCGCCGAGGTCGAAGCGCTGCAAGGCGCTGCCGAGCTCCACGGCCAGCTCGTCGAATCCCGCCAAGGTGTCGGGAGCGGCCTGCTGCCAGAGGGCCGAGCGCAGCAAGCCGAAGGCCGGATCGAGCGGCGGACGCGACACTGCCACCGCGGCGAGCTCGTGCCACGATCGGTTGACGGTATCCGGATCCTCCGGGTCGTGGCCGGCGAGGGTCTGCGCAAGCAGCGCCGCGTCCCGCACGCTCCGCGCGAAGACGCCGACCTGGTCGAGGTGGCGCGAGGTCCGCAGCACGCCGTGGCGCGAGATGGCGCCGAAGCTCGGCTTGTAGCCGACCACGCCGCAGAAGGATGCCGGCCGGATCACCGACCCGTTGGTCTGGGTGCCGACCGCGAGCGGCACCATGCCGGCAGCGACCGCCGCGGCCGAGCCGCTGGAGGAGCCGCCCGGGGTGTGCGCCGGATCATGGGGATTGCGGGTCTTGCCCGGCGTGAAATAGGCGAACTCGGTGGTCACCGTCTTGCCGAGGACCAGCGCGCCGGCGCCGCGCAGACGGGCGACGAGGGTCGCATCGTCCACCGGCCTGCGCCCGGCATGCAGAACCGTGCCGTCCTCCGTCGGCAGGTCGGCGGTGTCGATGTTGTCCTTGAGCGCAATCGGCACGCCGTGCAAAGGTCCCACCAGGCCGCCGGCGCGGCGGACCTCGTCGGCCGACTTCGCCTGCGCGCGCGCGTGGGCGGCGTCCAGCGCCTGCCAGGCCCGCACCTCCGGTTCGCGGGCGTCGATCACGCCGAGACAGGCGTCCACCAGTTCCTCGGCGAGCAACTCGCCGGCAGCGATCGCCCGGGCCGCCTCGGCGGCCGGCAGCGCAGTGATTTCGTCTCGAGTCATCGTCGTCCCCCCGGGATGCGGCAAAAAGTGTAGCAGGACAAAAAAATACTTTAGCTGTCAACTAAATCGCTATAATGCCGGCAACCTGATGGAGTCAGCATGAAAATCGTCTGCCTCGGCGGCGGCCCCGCCGGCCTCTACTTCGCCCTGCTGATGAAGCGGGCCAACCCGGAGCACGACATCACCGTCGTCGAGCGGAACCGGCCCTACGACACGTTCGGCTGGGGCGTCGTCTTCTCGGATCAGACGCTGGGCAACCTGCAGGCGGCCGATCCGGTCACCGCCTCCAGGATCCTGGATTCCTTCAACCATTGGGACGATATCGAGGTCAACATCCGAGGCCATCGGATCGTCTCCAGCGGCCACGGCTTCTGCGGCATCGGCCGCAAGCGGCTGCTCAACATCCTGCAGGAGCGTTGCGAGGAGCTCGGCGTCAAGCTGATCTTCGAGACCGAGGTCACCAACGACGAGGACTACGGCGACGCCGACCTGGTCATTGCGAGCGACGGCCTCAACAGCCGGATCCGCGGCAAGTACGCCCAGACCTACCGTCCCGACATCGACATGCGCGACTGCCGCTTCGTCTGGCTCGGGACCCACAAGCTGTTCGAGGCATTCACCTTCGCGTTCGAGGAGACCGAGCACGGCTGGTTCCAGGCCCATGCCTATCGCTTCGACGACGAATCCTCCACCTTCATCGTCGAGGTGCCGCAGTCGGTCTGGCTCAAGGCCGGGATGGACAGGATGGAGAAGGAGGAATCCATCGCCTACTGCGAGAAGCTGTTCGCGAGGCACCTGGACGGCCACCGCCTGATCTCCAACACCGCCCACCTGCGCGGGTCGGCGCAGTGGATCCAGTTCCCGCGCGTCGTCTGCCAGAACTGGGTGCACTACGGCGGCCCGGCGGGCAAGACGCCGATCGTGCTGATGGGTGATGCGGCCCACACGGCGCATTTCTCGATCGGCTCCGGCACCAAGCTCGCCTTGGAGGATGCCATCGAGCTGACGCGCAGCATCGCCAAGCATCCGCACGACCTGCGCGCGGCCCTGACCGACTACGAGGCGGTGCGCAGCGTCGAGGTGCTGCGCATCCAGAATGCGGCGCGTAACTCGACCGAATGGTTCGAGAACGTCAAGCGCTACGTGAACCTGCCGCCGGAGCAGTTCGCCTATTCGCTGCTCACGCGCAGCCAGCGCATCAGTCACGAGAACCTGCGGCTGCGCGACAAGTCGTATGTCGAGTCGTACGAGGACTGGCTGGCCGCAGGGGCCGGTGTCCGGCGCAGCACCGAGCAGAAGCCGATACCGCCGATGTTCACGCCATTCACGGCGCGCAGCGTCACGCTCAAGAACCGGGTGGTGGTCTCCCCCATGGCGCAGTATTCGTGCGCCGACGGCATGCCCGCCGAGTACCACCTGGTGCACCTCGGCGCGCGGGCGATGGGCGGCGCCGGCATGGTGGTCGCGGAGATGACTTGCGTCTCGCCGGATGCGCGCATCACCCCCGGCTGCCCCGGGCTGTGGAATGTCGAGCAGCGTGACGGCTGGAAGCGCATCGTCGACTACATCCACCGCAACAGCAGCGCCAAGGTCGCCATCCAGCTTGGTCACTCCGGCGCAAAGGGCTCCACCCGCCTCGCCTGGGAGGGCATCGACATGCCGCTGCCGGATGATGCCGGCCGCGGCGATCCGGCCGGCGCACCCAACTGGCCGGTGATGTCGGCCTCGCCGCAGCAGTACATCCCGGGCGTGAGCCAGTGGTCGGTCGAGATGACGCGCGCCGACCTGGAGCGGGTGCGCGACGACTTCGTGCGCAGCACCCGCTGGGCGGCGGAGGCCGGCTTCGACTGGCTGGAGCTGCACTGCGCGCACGGCTACCTGCTGTCCTCGTTCATTTCGCCGCTCACCAACCGCCGCCACGACGAATACGGCGGCAGCCTGGAGAACCGCCTGCGCTATCCGCTGGAGGTGTTCCACGCCGTGCGCGAGGCCTGGCCGCAGGCGTTGCCGATGTCGGTGCGGATCTCGGCGCACGACTGGGTCGAAGGCGGCATCACTCCCGATGACGCCGTCGCGATCGCGCGCATCTTCAAGGAGGCCGGCGCCGACCTGATCGACTGCTCCTCCGGCCAGGTGAGCAAGGACGAGAAGCCGGTCTATGGCCGGATGTTCCAGACGCCATTCGCCGATCGCATCCGCAACGAAGCGCTGATCCCGACCATCGCGGTCGGTGCCATCTCCGAGGCGGATCACGTCAACAGCATCATCGCCGCCGGTCGCGCCGACCTGTGCGCCGTGGCCCGGCCGCACCTGGCGAATCCGGCATGGACCCTGATGGAGGCGGCCAAGATCGGCTATCTCGACGTCGAATGGCCGCGCCAGTACACCGCCGCCAAGGTCCAACTCGAGCGCAACCTCGAGCGCGAGAAGGCGATGGCGGCGCAGCTCGCGGGGCTCACCCCGCTCGAGCAGGCCAATCGCGCCGTCGGCGTCTGAGCGCCACGTCATGGCTGCAGATCCGCAATCTTCGGGCGCGCAACTCGACTTGCCGCCCATGCTCGCAGGCCGCCACGCGCTGGTGACCGGCGCGGCGCGTGGCATCGGTGCCGAGGTCGCCCGGGTTCTGGTGTCGGCGGGTGCACGGGTGACGCTGCTCGGGCGGCAGCCGGATGCCCTGGCGGCGCTGGCCGCGGAGCTCGGCGAGCGCGCCCACGTCGTCGTCGCCGATGTCGTCGAACCCGACCAGGTCGCTGCCGCCGTGGCCGCTGCCCGCCAACGCTTCGGGCCGCTCGCCATCCTGGTCAACAACGCCGGGCAGGCGCAGAGTGCGCCGTTCCAGAAGACCAGCCTGGAGCTGTGGAACCGGATGATCGCGGTCAACCTCACCGGCAGCTTCATCTGCTCGCAGGCGTCGCTGCCGCAGATGATCGAAGGCGGCTGGGGCCGCATCGTCAACATCGCCAGCACCGCCGGCCAGCGCGGCTATGCCTACGTGAGCGCCTATGTCGCCGCCAAGCACGGCGTGGTCGGCCTGACGCGCGCGCTCGCGCTCGAGCTGGCCCGCAAGAACGTCACCGTCAACGCCGTCTGCCCCGGCTACACCGAAACCGACATCCTGCGCGAGAGCATCGCCAATGTCGTCGCCAAGACCGGGCGCAGCGTCGAGGAAGCACGGGCGCAGTTCGCCGCCGTCAATCCGCAGGGACGCATCATCCAGCCGTCCGAGGTGGCCAGCGCCGTGCTGTGGCTGTGCAGCGAAGGTGCCGCGTCGGTTACCGGGCAGTCGATCTCGATCTCCGGCGGCGAGGTCACCTCGTGAGCCCGGCGGCGCCGGCGCTGCGGAACCCGCCCGACGCCAGCCACGATCTGCTGCACCAGGCAGAGGAGCTGGGGCATGAAGCCCGGGTGCAGCTCGATGACCATGCGTCGCTGAAGCTGTGGCTGCGGCTGCTCGCCTGCACCACGCAAGTGGAGACGGAGATCCGCAAGCGGCTGCGCAGTCGCTTCGGCATATCGCTGGCGCGCTTCGACTACATGGCGCAGCTCTACCGGCACCGCAACGGGCTCAAGATGAAGGCGTTGTCGCGCTGCCTCATGGTCACCGGCGGCAACGTGACCGGCCTCACCGACGAGCTCGAGCGCGACGAGCTGGTGGTGCGGGAGCAGGATCCGGCGGACCGGCGGTCGTCGCTGGTGCGCCTGACGCCCAAGGGACGGCGGGCCTTCGAAGGGATGGCCAGGGAGCACGAAGTCTGGATCCTGGAGCTGCTGGGCAGCCTGGACCACGACGTCGTGCAGCAGCTTTATCACGCGCTCGGCAAGCTGCGCGTGCAGATGGTCGGCAATTCCGTTTAGGAGCAAAGACGAAATGCAGGACATGCAGGTTCTACTACCACCCGGCTGGCCACGCCCGAAGGGCTATTCCAACGGCGTCGCCGCCACCGGCCGCATGGTGTTCATCGCCGGCATGATCGGCTGGGACGAGCATGGCAACTTCCCGAGCGACGATTTCGCCGAGCAGGCGCGCCGGGCGTTGCTGAACGTCGCTGCGGTGCTGAAGGAATCCGGCGGCAAGCCGGAGCACATCACGCGCATGACCTGGTACGTGACCGACAAGCGCGAGTACCTGGCAGCCGGCAAGGCGATCGGCGCCGCCTTCCGCGAAATCATCGGCTCCTACAATGCCGCCATGACCGCGGTCCAGGTCACGGCGCTGATCGAGGACCGGGCCAAGGTCGAGATCGAGGCCACCGCGGTCATCCCGGCCTGACGCCCGGCCTCGTCCGCACCTTCACCGGGGCGGAACGGCCGGAGGCGTTGGCGGTGGCGGCGGCTGTCGTCCGGCGTCCGAAGTCGACAGCGTAGAGACCGGGGCCGGCCTGCCGAACAGCCAGCCTTGCGCGTACTGCACGCCGTTGGCCAGGAGGAACGCCGCCTGGTCCTCGGTCTCCACGCCTTCGGCGACCATCTCCAGGCCGAGCGCGCGCGACAGGCCGATGATGGCGGTGACCACCTCCGACGCCGACCCTGCCCTGCCGATCGACGCGACGAAGCGCTTGTCGATCTTCAGCAGGTCGACATCCAGCGAATCGAGCAGGGCAAGGCTCGAATAGCCGGTGCCGAAATCGTCGACCGCGACGCGGATGCCCATCGCCCGGATCCGGTCGATGACATCCGCGCCGACGCCGCCTTCGACGAAGCCGGTTTCGGTCGCTTCCACCCAGAAGCTCGAGGCCGGCAGCCCGGTCACCCGCAACAGCCCGGCCAGCAGCTCGACCGCCCGCTCGGCACGCAGGTCCGAGGCCGAGAGATTGATGCTGACATGGAAGTCGGGGCGCATCCGCAGGAAATCCGCCATGTCCCAGGCGACGAGGTCGACGATGCGCCGGGTGACCTGCGGCATGATGCCGGCCTGCTCGGCCGCCACGATGAAGCGGTCCGGCGGCACGGACTGGCCGTGGTGGCGCCAGCGCGCCAGCGCCTCGACGCCGATCACCTGGCGGCTGCGCAGGTCGACGATCGGCTGGTACTCCATGAACACCCGATCGGTCGGCAGCGCCCGCTTCAGCGCCGCCGGCATCGAGCGCAGGTGGCGCATCAGCAGGAACAGCGTGGCGGAGAGCAGGAGGCCGCCGCCCGCCCCGAGCGGCAGCAACACCTTGCGGGCCTGGCGGACCTGGGCCATCACACGTTCGGCCGGAAACACGACGAAGCCCATGTAGTCGCTGCTGCCCGACGGGCTCATGGCGATGAGGCGCTGGCCATCGAACGCGGCGGTCCTGCCGCTGGCCTGCAGCTCGTCGAACCAGTGGCGGTCGAAGCTGCCACGGCTCAGGATGACCGGGCCGCCATGTCGCGAGTAGGCACCCAGAGCGGCATCCGACAAGGTGAAGAGGATGCTGCGCGACACGTCGCTCTGCAGGAACACCGCGATGTCGTCGCGCGCCAGCACGAGGAAGCGCGTCCCCTTCATGCGCGGGATCGCCACCTCGCGCCGCACCGTCACCCCGGCCGCACCGACATGCTCGGCCGGACCCAGTTGCAGGCCTTCGGCGGCGGGGCCCAGCGTCGAGCAGACGACGCGGTTGCCCGCCGGATTGAGCCGGCCGATTCCGCCGACGTAGCTGAAGCGCGCCTGGACATCCTGCATCATTGCCACGCCGGTGGCCGAGCACGGCGGCTGCTCCGCGGTGGCTGCGGCGACGGCCGACAGCGCCACGTTCACTTGATGGGTGATGGCATCCACCACCTGGACCACCGCCTCGGCCAGCTCCGCGGCCCGGGCCTGCGCGAGCCTCGCGCCCTGCGAATCGGCCGCCTTCAGCGAGATTCCGACGGTGGCGCCGAAGACGGCTGCGCAGGCGAGCACGGTGCAGACGGTGATGCGGTCCCCGACACCGCCCAGCAAGTGTCGGCACCAGGCCGGACGCCGGCGGGTGCGGCTTGACGACTCAACGGGAGCACTGGGCGTGGTCGGTGCGGCGGCCTGGTCCTTGGGCGGCCCGCGTGACGCAAAACGTGCAAACATCCGAAACTCGCAGCCCCCCAACTCCAACCTGGATGCTACCGGCTGCCGGATACCACCCTAGCGGGACTGGTGAGGGCAAGAACCATGCCGCGCGGCCTCTGCGGCCGGGCGGCCCATCCTACCGGCGCGACTGCGACAGGAGCGCGCCCACTTGACCGGCTGCCCGTTGGACCTGCAGCACCAGCCACACCGGCACGAAGGCCACAAGGCTGACGATCGAGACGATCAGGAAGATCGCGAGATAGGTGAGGTTGCCGAGGTTCGACTCGTGCCACTGCTCCAGCTGCAGATCATCGTCGTCGCCGCGAGCGTCGGCGTCCAGCGGGCGGCCCGGCCCCAGTCGATCGGTCAGTCGGACGCTGCGGCCCCACGTGCTTGATTCCATCTCTGCCCCCTGCGCATGGCGCCTGTGATGCTTCCCGCCAGGCGCAAGCAGGATGCCCGGCAACCGAACGACTGCAATGGCATAAGGTTTTCCGACGCGAGGGCGCCGGTCAATGGGTCGTGGTGTGGGCACCACGCAGGCTCGGCCGACGCGGAGCGTGCAGGCGCCTTGCGGCCTTCAGTTGGATCCCACCGGACGCCGTCGCAGGTTCCGCGCAGGTGGAAGCTTAGGGGCGCTTGAACTCCTGCGGAGTCTATGATTGGGCATCGAGGAGAAGGAGGACTCATGCCGACGCCAATGACGCGGATTGAAAGCTGGTTCGCTACGCACCTACCGGAGTTCCTCGACGACCTTGCGCCAGGGTGCAGCGAAGCGTCGCTGGCCGAGACCGAGGCTCTCATCGGCGCCGTTCTTCCAGAGGACTTCAAGAATCTCTATCGCCGACACGACGGACAGATGCTGAGGCATTGTTGGGGCATCTTCTATGGGATTCAGTTCATCTCGCTTAGCCAGGTTCGCCAGGAATGGTCGGGTTGGAAGGAAGTGATACATAGCGGCTTCAACGACAGACCATCCTACGAATCTGCGCCTCCAGGCGCAATCCGCAACGTCTATGCAAGCCCCGGCTGGATAGCGTTCGCCATCGACAGCGGTGGGAACAGCATTGGGATCGATCTCGATCCCGGCCCGCGCGGGACCCGCGGTCAGGTCATCAACTTCGGTCGCGATGAGTTTGAGAAATTCGTCTTGGCACGATCAACGAGCGAGTTCCTCGAATGGTTTGCCGGCCAGCTGGAATCGGGCAACTTCCTGACGAAAGTCTATCCGGGGCTGAGACCGATGGGGCAAAGGGCGGGGATGATCATCAGGCACGGTCCAGGTCCCTCTGCCCCCTCCGTCCCAGAGCCTATGTGGCCGAGTCTACATACACAGAACCCGCCCGATCACAACCTGCTGGATGCACTCAGGCATATGTTTGCGTGGCAGCGCGGAAGGTGATTCCTTGACATATCTCTGCACGCGAGATCGAAAACTACGAGGGCAGATCACTCGGGTTGATCCGCATCAGTGACGACAAACGTCTTGTCATCGCGATACAGCATCGCAGCCGCGTTATCTGGATGCAGACCTTCCTGCGTTGCCTTCCACGCCTGGGTCTTATACGAACTCAAATTAGGCTCGCATTTCACGGCTGCTCGGGGGGGTGACAGCGAGCCTGCTTCCTGCTCCCTCTTCGATTGCCTTTCGATTCCAGGCATCGAAATCTCCATGTCTGACAGCGTCATCACGCTCCTACCAGTGGAAGGCGCGACGGCCGATCAGCAGGTCTCGGTTGTTTGTCACCCCAAGAACGAAGAAGGCCTGCATCTTTCGATGCAGGCCTTCAGGATCCTTGGTCGGGACGGAGTGATTCGAACACTCGACCCCTTGCACCCCATGCAAGTGCGCTACCAGGCTGCGCTACGCCCCGACTGAGACGGAAGTATAGCAGCGCGGCGGCGCCCTCG
>JAEZQX010000283.1 GCA_023441105.1 Pseudomonadota bacterium
GTCGACCGGCGCGCGCGGCTGGGACTGCCACGCCCATCTCTTCGGTCCCTACGGCGACTATCCGCTCGCCGAGGGACGCAGCTACACGCCGCCGGAAGCCCTGGAAGACCATTACCTCGCGTTGCTGGCGCGGCTCGGGCTCGGCCATGGCGTGCTGGTCCACCCGAGCGCCTATGGTTCCGATCACCGTTTGGTGCTGGACGCGCTCGCGTCGCGGCCGCAATGGCGCGGCGTGCTGGTCGCCACGGCCGGTTCGGTCCCGGCGCTGGCGAGCTGGCGCGACCGGGGTGTACGGGCGCTGCGCTTCAGCCACCGCAGCGGCGCGGCGGCCAACTTTGCCGGCAGCGCGTCGCTGCAGGACCTCGAGGCCCTGGCGCCGGCGCTTGCAGACGCGGGGATGCACGCCGAGCTCTGGACCGACTGCCGCGCATTGCCGTCGATTGCCGGCACGCTGCGGGGCCTGCCGGTGCCGGTGGTGATCGACCACATGGGCATGTTCGACCCGACGGCGGGCCCGGCCCAGTCCGGCTTCGACACGCTGCGCGCGCTGCTCGAGGAGGGGCGCGCCTGGGTCAAGCTGTGCGCTTACCGCAACCTGCGTGCGCTCCCCGTTGCCGAGGCATGGTCGGTCGGCAACGCATTCCAGGATGCCCTGGTGGCAGCGAACCCGGAGCATGTCGTGTGGGGCAGCGACTGGCCGCACCTGAACGTGCCAGGAAGCATCGACACCGCCGCGCTGCTGCAGCTGTTCAAGGACTGGGCCGGCGATGCGCAGACCATCGAGCGCGCGCTGGTCACCAATCCCGAGAGGCTCTACCGGTAGGTCACGCCGCAGCCCGGCCCGTCCGGCAACGGCAGGCTGCCGTCCTGCACCGGCAGCGGCGTGAACGGATCGTCGCGAAGGTGCAGGTGCTCCGACAACTCGCAGCCGTAGGGCAGGCGCCGGATCACGCTCGCCGCCTGCACGCTGGTGGCCTGGAGCAGAGCCGGACCGAACGCTGCTCCCATGCGGCACCCGACCTCGCCGGCCTCGCAGATACGAACTGCCTGCAGGAAGCGGCGGATCCCGCCAAGGTTGGTGATCTTCAGGTTGATCACATCGACAGCCCGTTCCGCGACCAGGCGGAAGACGTCGCGCACCGTCTGGGCGCTCTCGTCGGCCTCGATTGCCACCGGCAGCGTGCGCGTGAGCAGCGCGAGGCCGGCGAAGTCCGCGGCGGGCACCGGCTGCTCGATCAGGCTGATCCCATGGCGCTCCATTCGGCTGAATGCGCCGATGAGCTGCTTGGCGTCGTACGACTGGTTGGGATCCAGCGTCAGGGCCACCTGGTCACCGACCGCGCCGCGGACCGCGGCGATGCGCTTCACGTCGACGTCGGTGTCACCGGACAGCTTGAGCTTGAGCTGCCGGTAACCTTCGCCTGCCAGGCGTGCCGCCAGCGCCGCCATTTCCTCGGGGGCCTTGATCGGCAGGATACGGGAAAGCGGCACCCGATCACGCAGCTTGCCGCCCATCAGCACGTGCATCGGCACATCGAGTTGGCGGGCGAGCAGGTCGTGCAGGGCCATGTCGATGGCGGCCTTGACCGTCGGCTGGTAGGCGAGCAGGACGTCGACCTCCTCCATGATCCCGGCCAGGTCCGCAGCCGGCCGGCCGACGAGGTGCGGGGTCAGGAACTCGAGGGCTGCGCGCGCGCCGGCGCCGTGGGTCGAGATGGCCGGAATCGCGTGACAGTAGCCCAGCCCGCGATGTCCTTCGTCATCCTCCAGGCACAGGACCCAGCCCTCGAGCGCTGGAACCTGCGAGCGCGCGAACTTCCATTTGGCGTCCGACAGCGCCTGGTGGCACAGGTTGATGGTTGCCGAGGCGATGCGCATGGCGGAACCCATCGGTCAGTCGAGGCTGATCTTCGCCTTGGCGATGATATCGCGCCACTTGTCCGATTCGGCGCGCATCAGGCTGCGATATTCCTCGGGCGTCGAAGTCGCCGGGACGGCACCTTGCTTCAGCATGCTCGCCTGCAAATCCGGCGCGGCGACCGCCGTCACGACGGTCTCGCGGATCCTGTCTCGTACCGCAACCGGAAGGCCCTTAGGTGCGACGATGCCGTAGGTGGTTTCCATCGCCACGCCGGGCAGTCCCGCTTCGGCCATGGTGCGCACCTCCGGCAACTGCGGCGCGCGCGTCGAGCCGGCCGTCGCAAGAACCTTGAGCCTTCCGCTGGCCACGTGCGGCAGCACCGGAAGCAGGTCGACCATCGTTGCGTGCACCTCGCCGCCGATGAGGGCGGTGACCGCCGGCGCGGCGCCCTTGTAGGGCACGTGAAGCAGCTGGATGCCGGCCTGGTCCTTGAGAATCTCCATGCCGATGTGGGGCGTCGTGCCGGAGCCGGCCGAGCTGTAGTTCAGCTTCTGGGGGTCGGCCTTGGCCATCTTCACCAGGGCCTCGACGGAGTCGATCCCCGACGCGGCGTTCACCACCAGCACGCTGGGAATCTTCGCTACCAGCGTCAGGTAGTCGATGTCGTCCGCCGTGTAGGACGTCTTCGTCAGGTTGGGCATGCCGGCGAGTGGCCCCGGGGCCACGAGGGCGATCGTATGGCCGTCGGCCGGCGCATTCAAGGTGGCGGTGACGCCGATGGTGCCGCCGGCGCCCGCGCGGTTCTCGACCACGACCGGCTCGCCGAGCGCGGCGCCCATTCGCTCCGCGAGCATCCGCGCGATGGCATCGGTCGGACCCCCGGCCGAGTAAGGGACGATGAGCTTGATCGGCCGCTTCGGCCAGTCCGCTGCACGGGCCATGCCGAGGGGGCCGAGCATCAGGCCACCGGCGACGACGGCGGCGATGTATTTCGAAAGGAGGCGACGGTTATTGCCGTGCGAGTTCATGTATGTCTCCGGTCTGGTCATGGAATGTCGTGTCTGGCGCTAGCCGTCTCGCGGGGCGGTGGCGGCAACCGACGGTCGCCGCTGCATCGTGTTGCACCAGGCTGAAAGGCTCGGCGCCTGTTCCCGCCACCCGAACGCCTCGAACCGATAGTCGAGGTAGCCGAGCGCGCAGACGAGGGTGAGGTGGCCGATGGCGAATGGCGCCGCGGTCAATGCCGCGATCTCCTGCTCCAGCAGCTGCAGCGTCGCGCGCGTCTTCAGCGCGAAGGCATCGAGCAGCGGCGCGAGCGGCGCCTCGCGTTCGCGCTCGTTGCGCCAGAGGATCAGCATGTCGAGCAGCCCGTTGCCGAGCGCGTGCCAACGCAGCGCTTGCCAGCGAGGCTCGCCGGCCTTCGGGAACAGCGGGCCGCCGACGAGATCGTCCAGGTACTCGCAGATGACCACTGAATCGAAGAGGGCACGGCCGTCGGCCAGTACCAGCGTCGGAATCTTGGACAACGGGTTGTCCGCCATGATGGCTGGATTCGGTTCACGCATCGCGGCCACCGATCGGACCAGCTCGATGTCGGCCAGCAGATCGAGCTCGTGCGCTGCGATCATCACCTTGCGGACGAAGGGCGACTTCGGCGACCAGTGCAGTTTCATGCGGCTTCTCCCTGCCTGCTATTGCTCGTGCGACTTCAGACGATCCCGGCGCTGCGCAGCCCGGCGATCCGCTCCTCCGAGTAATCCAGCGAGCGCAGGACCTCATCGGTGTGCTCGCCGAGCAGCGGTGGCGGCCGGTCGTACTGCAGCGGGGCGCCTGCGAAGCGCAGGGGGGAGGCCACCTGTGGCACATCCACTCCGCACGGGTGCGGTATGTGGCGCAGCATCCCGCGGCTTCGGACCTGCGGGTCCGCGAACACTTCCGGTATCGAGTTGATCGGGCCGCAGGGAACGCCGGCCGTATCCAGCGCGGCAATCACCTCGGCGCGGCTGCGCTGCCCGAACGCTTCCTGCAGGAGCGCCGTCAGCGCCGCGACGTTGCGCGCGCGCTTGGGATTGACGGCGAAGCGTTCATCCACCGCCCATTCGGGCCGGCCCAGCGCCTGGCACAGCCGCGCGAATTGCCCGTCGTTGCCGCAGGCGAGGATGATCATGCCGTCGCGGCAGGCGAAGACATCCTGCGGCTGGATGTTCGGGTGGGAGTTCCCGCCGCGCCGGGGCGTGTTCCCCGAGATCAGGTGGTTCATCGCCTGGTTGGCGAGCGTCGCCACCTGCACGTCGAGCATGGCGATGTCGATCGTGTCTCCCTTGCCGGGCTCGTTGCGCCGCGCCAGCGCCGCCAGGACCGCCACGGCCGTGTACATGCCGGTCATGAGGTCGACGATCGGGACGCCGACCTTTTGCGGGCCGCCGCCCGGGCGGTCGTCGCGTTCCCCGGTCACGCTCATCAGGCCGCCCATGGCCTGGATGAGGAAGTCATAGGCGGGTTGGTCGCGACGCGGCCCGGTCTGGCCGAAGCCGGTGACCGAGCAGTAGATCAGCCGTGGATTGATCCGGCGCAGGCTGGCCTCGTCGAGCCCGTAGCGCTCCAGCGTGCCGACCTTGTAATTCTCCAGGACGATGTCCGCCCATTGCGCCAGCTCCTGCACGATGGCCTGACCCTCCGGCCGATCGAGGCGGGCGGTGATCGAGCGCTTGCCCCGGTTGACGGCGAGGTGGTACCCGGCTTCGCGGGTCTCCTGTCCTTCGGCGTCCTTCAGGAAGGGCGGGCCCCAGCTGCGGGTGTCGTCGCCCTGGCCAGGGCGCTCCACCTTGACCACATCGGCACCGAGATCCGCGAGGATCTGGCCGGCCCAGGGGGCGGCCAGGATGCGGCTCAGGTCCAGCACCTTGACGTGCGACAGCGGTCCGCTGCGCTGTTCAGTCTGCGCCACTTTCGTGTCGTCCATCATCGATTCGTCGCTGCGTCTGTTCACTGGTGTCAATGTACGGTGCGCCTCCGGCGATGCCCACCGGCATGCACGCAAGGCTGCAATGCCGGAAGTGCATAGCTGGCCGTGCTGCCGGACCCGGGGCCCGTCCCGACAAGCGGCCGCGGACGATGCGCGCGGAAGTGCATAGCAGGGTTGCAGGACCGGGCGTATCGGATGCCAGCCCGGGGACCTAGACTTCGGAATGGTGTCCTTGCCCGTCCCAGGAGAATGAGAATGACAACAGCCGGATCCGGAAGTCGCCGCAGCTTCGTTGCCCTGGCCGGACTTTGCGTGACGTTGGCGGCGGGAGCACTGCCCGCCACCGCTTTCGCCGCGTTCCCCGAGAAGCCGTTGCGGTTGGTCGTTCCCTATCCGCCGGGAGGCGCCGCCGACGTGATGGCGCGGGGCCTCGCGCAGCAACTCGCCGATGCCCTGGGGCAGAAGGTGATCGTCGACAACCGCGGCGGGGCCGGCGGGGCCGTGGCCGCCAAGACTGCCGCTTCGTCGGCCCCCGATGGCTATACGCTCTTCTTCGGTACGCTGGCCACGCAGGTGATCAATCCGGCGCTGAACAGCAAGCTCGGGTACGACCCGGTCAAGGACTTCGTCGGCGTCTCGCTGACGCACCTCAACCCGCGGGTGCTGATTGCCGGACCCTCTGTCGAGGCACGTAGCGTCGCCGAGCTGATCGCGACTGCCAAGGCCGCCCCCGGCAAGCTGAGCTATGGCTCGGCCGGCAGCGGCAGCTCCAGTCATCTGTCGGGCGCGTTGTTCGAGATGCTGGCCGATGTCCAGCTCCTTCACGTGCCGTATCGCGGCAGCGCGCCGCTGTTGACGGATCTGCTTGCCGGGCGCGTCGACCTCACCTTCGATTCGTTCGCCGTCTACGAGGAGTTCATCAAGGAGGGCCGTGCCCGCCCGCTGGCCGTCACATCGCTGAAGCGGATGACGGTGCTGCCCTCGTTGCCGACGCTCAACGAGTCGGGCCTGAAGGGCTACGACGTGTCGAACTGGCTCGGCATCTTCGTGCCGGCCGGGACGCCGGCCGACATCGTCGCCAGGTTGAATGCCGCGGTGAGCAAAGCGATGGCCGAGCCGGCGCTGCGGCAGCAGCTGGTCTCCCTCGGCATCGAGCCGGCGACAAGCTCGCCGCAGGAGCTGGATGCGCTGGTGCGCGACGACACGCCGAAATGGGCCGACATCGTGAAGAGGTCGGGTGCCAAGGTCGACTGAAGTGGATCATCCCGCGGCGCACGGCGGGTCGCCGACGCAGCGGCGGATCGTGCTGCTCGAGGGGGTAGGCGTCGCCGCCGACGGCAGTGCCGCGACCCTCGAAGTGGTCATCGACGAGCCATGCGCCGGTCCGGAAGGCGGCGCTGTCGATCCGCTCGCTGTCGATCCGCTGACCGAACCTTGGGTGCTCCTGCCGTCGTCCCTGCGCGATGCCACCGACCTCGGCGAGCTGGCGACGCACCTCGCTGCGGCGGGCTTCCGGGTGCTCCGGCCGACGCCGCGCGGCATGGGGCGGAGCACCGGGTCATTGGAGGGACTGACGCTGCACCTGCTGGCCGCGGACATCGCGGCGACCATCCGCGCGCTGGGGCAGGGAAGGCCGGCGGTGCTGCTGGGGCATGCCGCCGGCCACTTCGTGGCACGCGTCGTCGACCTGGACTACCCCGCCCTGGTGCGAGGCATCGTGGTGGCTGCTGCCGCCGCCCGGGTGTTCCCGCCCGAGGTGGCCAACGCCGTCGACCTGGTCGCGGACCCGCGACGGCCGCGCGCTGAGCGTCTCCTGCATCTGCGCCGCGCCTTCCTCGCCGCCGGCAGCGATCCGCGGCCGTGGCTCGAGGGCTGGCATCCGGCACTGGGTCCTGCCTATCGCGCGGCCGCCCGGGTGCCGGACAAATCGCGCTGGTGGCCGGTGAGTCATGCGCCGATCCTCGACCTGCAGGCAGCCGACGACCCTTGGCGGCCCCCCGCGACGCGCCTCGAGCTGAAGGAGGCGCTGGGCGAGCTCGTCACCGTCCGGGTGATCGACGGTGCCAGCCACGCCTTGCCTTATGAACGTCCGGATGTGGTGGCGCGCGAGGTGATTGCCTGGCGCCGACGGCTGGACGCCGGCGGCTGAGGCGATCAGCGACCGGTGAAGACCGGCGCGCGTTTCTCCGCGAACGCGCGCTGTGCCTCCCTGGCGTCGTCCGTCCTCGCGATCTGCGCCGTCATGTCCTGTTCGTAGCGGTAGCCGTCGCGCAGCGACATGTCCTCGATCACGTTCATCGTGTGCTTGCCCATGCGCGTCGAGACCGGGCTCTTGGCGGCGATGACGGCAGCCAGCGCGCGCGCCTGCGGCAGCAGCTCCTCCGGCGGGACACAGGCCTGCGCCACACCCAGCCGATAGAGCTCCGCGCCGGGCAGCCGCTGGCCGGTCAGCATCATCGTGCGCACCTGCGAATGACCGAAGAGGCGCATCGCGTGGCTGCAGCCGCCAAGCAGGCCGACGTCGACTTCCGGCAGGCCCAGGCTGGCCTTCTCCGACGCCAGGATGATGTCGCTGGATGCGACGATGGCGAGCCCGGAGCCCAGTGCCGGCCCATTGACGGCGGCGATCACCGGCTTGGCACATTCGCGGATGGCGTGGAAGCATTCGCGAGTGCGACGGGAGTGGGCCGGCAGGTCTCCGGGTCCCTTGATGACGCCGGCGCGGCCTTTCAGATCGGCGCCGGCACAGAACACCTTGCCGGCGCCGGTCAGCACCACCACCCGCACCTCGTCCATTTCCGAGATGCGGTCCATTGCCAGCGTCAGCTCGTCGTTCAGGATGCGCGTCAGCGCATTGACCGGCGGCGCGTTCATCGTCAGCGTTGCGATGTGGTCGGCATAGTCCCACTGCAACTGGGTGAGGTCGTTCATCATGTGGTTTCCGAGTGGCCGTCAGGCGCGTGACCAGCAAGGATTCTGGCCGATGTCCTGTCTCCGGGCCATGGGGTCATCGGCAAACCAGCTATTCAGTCCGCCGGCGCGGCGGCAACGGGCCGTCAGACCCGCAGCGACGCGCGGAACCCGCGCGCCGCGTAGTACGATTGCGCGCCGTTGTGATAGACGAAGACGCTGTCGTAGCGCCGGTCGCAGAACAGCGCCCCGCCGAGCTTGCGGATGCCGGGCGGCGTCTTCACCCAGCTCGAGGTCTTCTCGTCGAAGCGACCCAGGTTCTGCAGCTGGCGGTATTCGTCTTCCGTCAGCAGGTCCGCACCCATGGCCTTGGCCATCCCGACGGCGCTATCGGCCGGCTTGTGCTCCTTGCGGGTCTCGAGCGCTTCGGGGTCGTAGCAGACGCTCCTGCGGCCCTGCGGGCTTTCCGCCGAGCAATCGACGAAGGTCAGCTCGCCGGTCTTCGGGTCGCGGCCGACGACGTCGGGTTCGCCGCCGGTTCCTTCCATCTCCTCGAGCGCCTTCAGCTTGGCGGCCCTCGCTTCCAGCCGTGCCTGCACGGCGGCCCACTCGATCCCCGGATGGCGCTTCATGTTCTTCTCGAAACGGGTCTTCAAGACGTCCAGCAGCTTGCGGTGTTCTTCTTTCATGTCCATTGCTTTTCGTGGGTCAGCGTGAGGGGGCGGGCGATGCCGAGGGGGCTGCGCAACGGCGCAACGCAGCGACGTCGCCCGCGACGATCAGGTGGAGATGCTCGGTGATGATCTCCACCGGCCAATCCCACCAGGCAAGCGACTCCAGGATGCGGACCTCGTCGGGATCGAAGCGCTGCCTGATGACCCTGGCCGGGTTGCCGCCGACGATGGCATAGGCCGGAACATCGGCAACCACGACGGAGCGGGTCGACACGACCGCGCCGTTGCCGATCCGCACGCCCGGCATCACCGTCGCCTTGTAGCCGATCCAGACGTCATTGCCGATCACGGTGTCGCCCTTGTACGGCAGGTCTCCCGGCTTGGGCGCGACCTTCTCCCAGCCGTTACCGAAGATCTGGAAAGGGTACGTCGACAGGCCGGAGAGCTTGTGATTTGCGCCGTTCATGATGAACCTGGCCCCGCGCGCGATGGCGCAGAACTTGCCGATGACCAGCTTGTCGCCGATGAAGGGATAGTGGTACAGCACATTGCGCTCGAAGTCCTCGGAGTCTTCCGGATCGTCGTAGTAGGTGTAGTCGCCGATGATGATGTTGGGGTTGCGGACCGTGTTCTTGATGAAGCACACCTGGGGAAAGCCATCCATTGGATGGACGGTTTCGGGCTTGGGACCTTGCAAGGGGGCAACCTCCATGTTCAATGCTTCCGCACCTCGTAGCGCAGATCCACCATGCCGTTCCCGTAGGCCTTGACCTCAGCCAGATGGAGCGGCACGTCCCGGTCGAGCCTGTCGAAGAGGCGGATGCCGTCGCCGATCAGGACGGGCAGGATGGTATGGCGGACTTCGTCGGCGATTCCGAGCCGCAGGCAAGCGGCCGCAAGCCGGCTGCCGCCGACAACCCAGATGCTGGCGAACGAACTCCGCAGGCGCTCGTTCACGAACTGCGCCAGGTCGCCGCAGTGGAACGCCACGTTGTCCCGCGTGCGAGGCAGGTCGCGGCTGGTCAGCACGAAGGTGGGCTTGTCGCCATACGCCCAGCCCGCGCCCCGCGCCTCGAACCCGATCGCGGTTTCGTAGGTGCGCGACCCCATGACGTAGCAGTCGATTCCCGCGAGGAATGCCTCCACCTGCGCGGGTTCCATGGCAGCCGCGCCATCGGCGAATTCGTCGCGGGTCTCGAGCCAGTCGACTGCGCCGTCCTTGCGGGCGATGAAGCCGTCGAGGCTGGCCGCCATGTGGATCGTCACCCGGGAACGGGCCGATTGCAGCGCACCTGAATCGAGTTCTTCCATGGCAATGTCCCCGTCGGCCGTGCGGCCGCCGCCGTCGGCGCTGGCGTTTGCCGCCGTGGCGTTGCTCGCATCAAGGCAGCGTCAGCTCACCTCGTGCCACCTCCACCACGCGGCCGCCGACCCTGACCTTCCGGTCTTCGGTAACGTCGAGCTGCAGCCGGCAGGGCCGCTGCAGCTCCCGGCCCTGCGCAACCAGCACGCTGGCCGGCAGCCGGGCGCCGGTGTGCAGCAGCCAGCCGCCGAGATTGGCGCACGCGGAGCCGGTGCCCGGATCCTCGTACAGGCCGCTGCCGGGCGCCTTGATGAAGAAGCGTGCCTTGACCTCGCGTCTTCCCGCCACCGTGGCGCCGGAAAATGCGAACACGTAGGCGTTGCTGCGGCCGCTTCGGCTGCGCGGCCAGGCATCGAGCGCGGCAAGCGCCGGCGTCGCCCGAGCCACCGCATCCGGTGAGTGCAACGGCACCAGGAGCTGCTCCATCCCGGTATCCACCCAGGCGGGTTGGCCTGCCAGATCGTTGGCCTCGAGCCCCAGCATGGCCGCCACCTCCGCCGCCGGCAACGGTTCCGGTTGCACCCGCGGCGCGCCTTCGAAGGGCGCGGTCAGGGTCCAGACGTCGCCGGTCGCGTCCACCGGCACGTGGCCGGCCGGCAGCTCGAGCTTCACCTCGTCGCCGCAGCCGAGCAGGTCGCGGACCACATGGGCGCTGCCAAGCGTGGGGTGGCCTGCGAAGCGCATCTCGGCGAGCTTGGGATCGTGGGTCGGGGTGAAGATCCGGACCCGGGCGTGGGCACCGGTCAAAGCGTCGGACGGCGGCAGCAGGAATGTCGTCTCCGACAGGTTGAACTGCCGGGTGAGGGCCATCATGGCCCGTTCGTCCAGACCTCGCGCATCCTCGAATACGCAGAGGGGGTTGCCGGTCAGCGCGGAGGGCCCGAGCAGTTCGTTGCCGGCGAACACGTTGACCAGGCGGAAGCGAAATGAAGCCATCAGGCACTCCGAGGGACAGGAATCAGGCAGAGAGCTTACCGCGGTGCCGTCAAAGGCGACAGCCTTCGGCTGCACTTCGCGGCCCCCTGGGCTGGACCCGGTGGCGCGAGCCGATCCGCCCGAGCTTTTGCCCGGGGTCCGGTTGCTTCAGGGTTTCCAGCTGACCGAATGCTCCTGGAGGTAGGCGTCGACGGCGGCGCCAAGCGTAGGATGGAAATTCAGGGCTCCAAATCGATCGAGCAGTTCGAAGCGCTTGAGCTTGTCCTTGACGGGATCCTTCATTTCGGCGAACCGCAACTCGATGCCCGACGTGCGCAGCACCTGCTCGAGCTCGGCGAGGACGTCTGCCGAAGTGACGTCGATGCTGGTGACCGGCTCGGCGGCCACGATGATCCGCCGTACCGGCGTCGGGGAGTTCGCCACGGCCTCCAGCACGCGCTGCTGGAACAGCTCGGCATTGGCGAAGAAAAGCGGCGCATCCCAGCGGAACAGCACCAGGCCGGGTATGAGCCGCGCGTGGGGATAGCGCTTGACGTCGTGGTAGCCGCGGATGCCGTCGACTCTGCCCATCACGGCGTAGTGAGGCCGCCAGCCATCCCAAAGGAATTCGATGATGGCGATGACGATGGCTAGTCCGATACCCGGTATGACCCCGAGCACGGCGACGCCGGCGAAACAGATCATGGACAGCCAGAACTCCCATTGCTGGATGCGATAGATTCGGCGCAGGTCGTTGAACTCGAACAGGCCGATCGCCGCGGCAATCACGACCGCTGCAAGGGCACTGTTGGGCAGGGTCTCCAGCAGGTTCGGCGCAAGCAGCAGCAGGAGGGCGACGGAGACGGCACCGACCACGCCGGTCAGCTGGGTTCTCGCCCCCGAGGCTTCGGCGACCGGCGTGCGCGAGGAACTGCTGCTGATTGGAAATCCCTGGAACAGTCCAGCGGCCAGATTTGCGGCACCCAGACCGACGATCTCCTGGTTCGGATCGACCTGGGAACGGGTCTTCGCCGCATAGGTGCGCGACAGGACGCTGGTGTCGGCCAGCGCCACCATGGCGACGGCGCAGCCGCCGATCACCACGCGCTCGAGGTCGGCAAGATGGATCGACGGCAGCGCGAACGAAGGCAGACCTTGCGGCAGTGGTCCGAGCACCTTCACGCCTGATTCGTCGAGGCCGAACACACCGACCGCGACGGTAGCGCCCACCACCGCGATCAGGGTGCCCGGGAGCCGCTCGTAGCGCTTCAGGAGGAGGATCACCACCAGCGTGCCGGCGCCCACGGCGAACGCCGTCCAGTTGGTCCGGCCGTCCGCCACGGCTGCAGCGATCCGCGCGAGGGAACGCAGTGGCCCGGCTTCTTCGACCGAAAAGCCCAGCAGCTTGGGCAACTGGCTGATCAGCACCGTGAGCGCGATGCCGTTCATGTAACCGTAGCGGATCGGCTTCGACAGAAGCTCGGTGACGAACCCGAGGCGCATCACGCCGACCAGGATGCACACCAGCCCCGACACGAGCGCCAACGCACTCGCCACGGCCACCGCCCGCGTCGGATCGCCCGCCGCGAGCGGCAGCACGACGGCCAGGATCACCGGGGCAAGCGCGGAGTCGGGCCCGAGCACCAGGATGCGGCTGGGGCCGAACAACGCGTAGGCGAGCAGTGGGACGATGGTGGCATACAGGCCATGGATTCCCGGGACCCCCGACGCCACTGCGTAGGCGATCCCGACCGGCACCAGCATCGTGGTCAGGACCAGGCCGGCCATCAGATCCTGAGGCAGCCAGGCGGCTTCATATCGACTGAGAATCCGCAGCCCCGGCAGCCAACGCCTCCAGCCGTTCATGCCTTGTCCTTTGTATGGCGGATTATGACGAGCCCGAGCCGGCCACCGCAATGCCCTCGGATCACCAGCGCCGCTTGCGATACATTTCCAGGACCTTCCCGGTCCTGCCGGGCGCGGTCAGGCGCGTCGTGGACGTCGCCTGTGACGAAATGACATGTTGTCTTGCCTTCCATCTGCAGGGACGCGCCCGGGATGGGGCAGGCCTCTGGCCAGCAGCCTGGACCACCGGCTCACGCCAGCTCTCCGTGAACCGTTGGAATCACCGAGCCGCCGACGCTCACCTCGCGACGGCCGTCGATCACCTGCGCACGCAGCATGATCAACGACGGCCGGCCAATCTCTTGGCCTTGCTCGATTCGTACGGCAAAGCCGGAGCTGGGTCGGAGCCGGTGCTCCAGCAGGTACGCGGCGAGGAAGGCCGCTCCATTGCCGGTGGCCGGATCTTCGCGCACGCCGTGTGCCTCGAAGAAGAACCTCGCGCAGAAGTCGTTCGCAGGGTGATGCGTTTCCCGGCAGAAGAGGTAGACAAGAGGCGGGCAGCCGTTCGCTGCCAGGCCAGCATACGCCGCCAGATCGAGCTTGGATCGGCGCAGCGCGTCGAGGCTGCGCAGCGGGACGATCATCGCCGAAGTGCCGGCGGAGAGCTGTTGGACGGGGATCGAGGAATCGATGTCCTGGGGCAAGATGCCAAGTGCGGCGGCCATGGGCGCAGGCGCACAGATCGGCCCGAAGGATACCTCGGGTGCGAGAAACCACACGACCTCTTGCCCGTGAACCGGAGCCTCGAAGGTGACCCGGATCTGCCCGACGGCCAGGTTCAGGCGCAGTGGCGCGCAGGAGTCGGGCGCGAGAAGCTGACGCAGGACCCACGCCGTACCGAGGATCGGGTGCCCGGCAAAGGCGATCTCACGCGCGGGCGTGAAGATCCGCACCCGGTAGCCGCCGTCTTCCTCCGGCACGGGAACCACGAATGTGGTTTCGGAGAAGTTCATCTCCGCCGCCAGCAACTGCATCGTCTCTTCCGGCAGGCCTTCTTCGCCGGCCACCACCGCCAGCTGGTTTCCGCAGTAGGGCCGTTCCGCAAAGACGTCCACCAGGTAGATGCGATGATTCATGGTGGCGGGGCGCCGCAATCGCGGGCTGGAAGACGCCGTGCTCCGGCTAGAAGACGCCGTTCTCATTGACGGGATCTTTGGGAATGGCTTGCCCGATGTCCCAGAACTCCACGATGCGGTCGTTCTCGAATCTGAACAAATGGACGACCGCTCCTCCTGCATCTTCAAGGTTCTGCCGCACGTGAGAGAAGATCGCGACGCGCGTGCCTTCCTGCAGGGTGGTCTTGATAGCCAGCACCTTGTCGGGGTTCTTCACCGCGTTCTGTTCCATCGCTTCCATCAGCGCAGCTGCGGTCCCGGGGAAGAATGGGTTGTGATGGCGGAACCCCTCGCCGACATGCTTCTCATAGGCCTCCCGTACCTTGCCCGTAGCGACCAGCGTCAGGAACTCGACTGCGGCGTCCTTGTGCGACAGAACCGGCATGATGATCTCCTTGCCAAAGGTGACAAAGGAGTATGCGTCAGGCGCCGGGGCGCGACGAGGGCGCCCAGGCCGTTTGACCGCTGGCCCGGCGGCGGCCGCTGCTACTTGCGCGCCGCAAGCAGTTCCTTCGCTGCCTGCTCCCAGTTGGCTCCATCGAACCGCTTCAATGGCAGGGAGGTCGGGTCGACGCTGTCGATGCAACGAACGTTGACCGCCCATCTGCGAGGATCGAGCCGTGGCCTCGAGAAGGGATGAACGCCGCAGTGCCGGCAAGCGTAGTGCTTGGCCGTCATCGTGTTGAACTGGTAGAGGGCCAGCTCATGCTCCCCGGCGGTGATGCGAAGGCTGGCGTCCGACGCGCCGTGCCACAGGGCGCCGATGCGACGACACAGCGAGCAGGTGCACTCCATCACATAGTCGAGATTCGCATCCAGCTCGAAGGTAACCCGACCGCAGTGGCACGAGCCTTGATGGGTTGCACGCACGTTCGTTCTTCCTCTTGGTCGATGTCCCATCCGGGCGTCCGGGCCTGCCATCCTGGCCCGGACGGGATGGCAGGCGCCTGCGTAAGGGCACGAATGGGGGTTCAACTCGCGCGACGCCGGAGCACCACGTGGGCAGCCCTCTCCGATGCCATGAACTGCCCGGTTTCGTAGCCCAGGGCAGGCAGGTCCAGCCCGTCGAAAAGGTGCTCGCCGCCGCCGAGCAGCACCGGAGAGATCGCGATGTGAAGCTCGTCGATCAGGCCGGCACGGAGGTACTGCCGGATCGTATCCACCCCGCCACCGATCCGCACATCCTTGCCATCGGCAGCCTTGCGCGCCCGATCGAGGGCCTCGTGGATGCCGCCGGTGACGAAATGGAAGGTCGTGTCGCCCGCCATCTGCAGGGAGGCACGCGGGTGGTGCGACAGCACGAACACCGGGACGTGATAGGGCGGCTCGTCCCCCCACCATCCCTTCCAATCCCCATCCGGCCACTGCCCGCGGATCGGCCCGAACATGTTCCGCCCGAGGATCCAGGCGCCCACGTCCGTGGTGCCTCGCACCGCGAACTCGTCGTCGATTCCCTTCTCGCCGCCAGCCTTGCCATGCATCTGGCGCCAGCTGCTGGCGTTGACCAACCAGCCGTGCAAGTCCTCGCCGCCGACGCCGAGCGGGTTCTCGAGGCTCTGGTCGGGGCCTGCGCCATATCCATCCAGCGAGATGGTGAAGTTCTCGACTCGTACACGTGTCACGTTCTTTCCTTGGTCCGGTTCGACTGTTCCTGGAGATCAGTGACGCAGGATCTTCTCCATCGCCTTGCCCTTCGCCAACTCGTCGACGAGCTTGTCCAACTGGCGAATCTTCTGCATCAACGGATCTTCAACCGCCTCCACCCGCACACCGCAGACGACGCCCTTGATGAGGGATCGGCCTGGGTGCATTGCCGGCGCTTGCGCGAAGAAGGTCTCGAAGTCGACCTCCTGCTCGATCTGCCGCAGCAAGCCGGCCTGGTCGTAGCCGGTGAGCCAGCAGATGATGCCGTCGACCTCCTGCCGCGTACGGTTCTTGCGCCTGGCCTTCTCGACGTACATCGGATAGACGGCCGCGAACGGAGTGGAGAAGATTCGATGGGCCGTCATACTGTTTTTTCCTCCGCGCCGCTGACCTTCACTGCTCGCTCGAGAAGATCCCGATGGATTGCCAAGCTGGTGGCATGTGCGACTCCTTGTGCGGCAGTCTAAACACCGTAGGGCTCACTGTCACCCGTCGGTTGTCTCCACGCGCTCGGGACTGGTCACCGAGCCGACCTTCGCGACGAGAGTCGTCAGGCGATCTCGATGTCGGTGCTGAAGGGAATCGCACGGCGCATGGCATCGCCCACCGGCGAGTGCGCTTCCGCCCACTCCACGATTTCACGGAGCTGCTCGGGCGCAACGTCGTCCGCGGCGATACGCACGCGGACCCGCATGCTCAAGGGTCCAGCCATGACGGAGCCGTCACCGACGCCAAGCAAGCCACGATCATCCGACTCACTGTCCACGGAGACTTCCAGCATCGTGAGCGCGACGCCGAGCTGGGCGGCGCGCATGGCGATCACCGTGGCATCGCAATTCGCCAGCGCAGCCCGCAGCAGCCAGCCCGGCGTCGGCGCTGCGCCGCCGCCGCCGATGGCTCTGGGCATGTCGCTGACCAGGACCGCGCCGCGAGGACCGCTGGCGCGACAGCGCAGGCCCTCTTCGACGATCGCGACGGCGGCCG
>JAEZQX010000406.1 GCA_023441105.1 Pseudomonadota bacterium
GCCCGGGTCTCGAGGAACACCAGCACCCGCGCCGCGGCCGCGACCGGCGTCAGGTCCTTGGCCGGATCGAAGGACATCGACTTGTAGAGCTGCGGGTTGATCGACGACACGCCGGCCGAGCTCATCAGGAAGGTGTAGCCGTCGTTGGCGGCCTTGGCCACCAGGTCGCCGCCGATGTTGCCGTTGGCACCGGCGCGGTTCTCGACCACCACCGGCTGGCCGAGACGTTCGGCAAGCGGCGCGGCCACCGCCCGTGCGATGACGTCGGCGGCCCCGCCCGGCGGGAAGTTGACGATGAACTTGATCGGCTTGGACGGCCACTGCTGGGCCTGCGCCGTGCCGGCGAAGCCAAGGGCGGCGGCGATGGCCGCGCCGGCGAGGGCCAGTCGCCCGAAGTGCCGGCGCCGCTGCCGATCGCCGCTCGAGCTTGCGCGTCGTCGGATGGTGGTGGCGATGGTCATGGATCGAGTCTCCTTTGTCGTTGCTCTTGTTGCGTCGGTGCCGTGGTTCGTCGTCGATCGCGCGACCGGCCCGCCTCAGCCGCCGGCGTCGAGTGCTTCCAGCAGGCCGCGCACGTAGCCGATGCAATGCGCGGCGCAGCCCGGCCCGTCGGGCTGGTAGTCGAACGGCTCCATGGCGATCCAGCCATCATAACCGTGCCGGCGCAAGGCCGCGAGAACCGGGCCGAAGCGGTCGCCGCCCTGCCCTGGACCCCGCCGGTTGCGGTCGTTGAGCTGCACATGGGCGAGCCTGCCGCTCGGCCACCAGCGATCGACCAGCCGCTCGATCGGCTCGTCCTCGGACCGGCCGGCCGAGCTGGTGTCGAGCATCGTCTGCAACCCGGGCAGGTTGGCGGAGTCGACGATTCGCATCGCTTGCGCGAGTGTATTGACGACCTGCGTCTGGTCGGCGGAGAGGGGCTCGATGCAGTAGGCCAGCCCGGCCTTGCCGGCATGCTCGCCGGCGGCGAGCCAGCATTCGCCGGCGCGCGCCAGGGCATCGTCGATGGACTGTCCGGCGACCGGATTGCGCTGCGCCGGCGAGCCGTGCACCAGGTAGCTGCCGCCGAGCAGCGCGCAGAGATCGATCAGCCGGCGGATGAAATCGACGGTGCGCTCGCGCACCGCCCGGTCCGGACTGCTGATCGACAGGCCGTCGGGCTTGACCAGGAGCCAGTGGAGCCCGCTGATCGCCAGTCCATGGTCCGCGGCCGTGCGCCGCCAGCCGGCCGCCTGTGCCTCGGTGATGGTGCGCGGATCCTCGGCGAGCGTATAGGGGGCGACTTCCAGGCCGCGGTAGCCAAGGCGGCTCGCGTAGTCGCACTGCGCCGCGAACGACCACGGCGCCAGGACCTCGTTGCAAAGCGCCAGCCGGTCGCTCATCGTCATGCGGGGTCTCCTGCAAGGCGCCGACGGCCGAAGCGCTGGCGCACGAATGGGATCTGCGCCAGCAGCATGACCAGCACCATCGCTGCCAGCACGCCGCTGATCGGACGCGTGAAGAACGGCGCCAGGCTGCCATCCGAAAGCACAAGGCCGCGACGCAGCGACTTGTCGATGATGTCTCCCAGCACCAGTCCCAGCACGAACGGCGCGACCGGAAAGCCGCGGCGCCGCAGGAAGAAGCAGACGATGCCGGTCACCAGCATGACCCAGACGTCGAACAGCCGCTGGGTGATGGAATAGGCGCCCAGCACGCACAGCACGAACACGATCGGCATGATGATCTCGCGCGGCACGCGCAGCACCCACAGGATCGGCCGCACCAGGACCAGCCCGAACACCAGGATGGCCAGGGTCGCCACCAGGGTGATGCCGACGACGTCGTAGATGTACTGCGGCTGGTTCACCATCAGCATCGGCCCCGGCTGCGCGCCGTGGATGATCATCGCCGCCATCAGGACCGCGGACGGCGCCGAACCGGGGATGCCGAGGGCGAGCGCCGGGATCAGCGCGCCGGGCACTGCCGCGTTGTCGCCGGTCTCGGCCGCCATGAGGCCCTCCACCGAACCCTTGCCGAAGCGCTCGCGCTCGCGGGAGGCGCGCTTGGCGGCGGCATAGGAGCTCCAGGAGCCCATGTCCTCCCCGACTCCCGGCAGGATGCCGACGAACACGCCGATCAGGCCCGAGCGCACGATGGTGCGCCAGTACTGCAGCACGTCGCGGATCTTCGGCAGGACCGAGTCGAGCGTCGACTTGACCGGCTGGGCCTTCGGGTCGCCCATCACGGTGAGGATCTCGGCGAAGCCGAAGGCCCCGACCAGCGCCGGGATCAGCGAGATGCCGCCGGTCATGGCGTTCTCGCCGAAGGTGAAGCGCGGATGCGCATGGATCGGGTCGAGGCCGATGGTGGCGGTGAAGATGCCCAGCAGGCCCATCAGCCAGCCCTTGAGCGGGCTCGAGCCGGTCAGGCTGCCGGACATCATCACCCCGACCATCCCGAGCCAGAAGAACTCGAAGGCGCCGAACGACAGCGCCACCTCCGACAGCAGCGGCGTGAACATGGCCAGCGCCACGACCCCGAACAGCGAGCCGGCCACCGAGCCGGTGGTGGCGATACCCATGGCGCGGCCGGCCTGCCCCTGGCGCGCCAGCATGTTGCCGTCGAGGCAGGCAGCCGCATTGGCGGCAGTTCCCGGGATGTTGAGCAGGATGGCCGTGCGGCTGCCGCCATAGATGGCGCCGACGTAGACGCAGATCAGCACCAGGATCGCATCGTTGGGCGCCATCTTGACGGTCAAGGTGGTGAACAGCGCCACCCCCAGCGTGGCTGAAAGCCCCGGCAGCAGGCCGATGACGATGCCCACCAGCGTCGCGCCGAGCGCGTAGGCAACCTGCCACGGGCCGGCCAGGGCCGCGAGCGCATTGCCGAGGTAGCTCAGTCCTTCCATGCCGCTTTCATCAGTCGGTCACCGGTGAACCTTCACGGCAGGCGGACGAGGAACACCGACTCGAACAGCCAGGAGATGCACGCCGCCGCGACCACCGCGATCGCGAAGGTCGTCGCCAGGCCGCGCAGCTGGCGGTTCTCGGCGCGCCATTGCGGCCAGCTGAACGCCGCGGTGAAAAGGAAGATGAAGGCAGCGGCCTCGGCCATGAATGGCAGGCCGCGGCCCAGCGAGACGCCGGCAAACAGCACGCAGAAGGCGGCGGCGGCCAGGGTGCGGCCCCATTCCTCCAGGCGCGCCCCTTCCGGCGCGGGCGCGGCGGCCATGCCCGGTGCCGTCGCGGCGGCCG
>JAEZQX010000422.1 GCA_023441105.1 Pseudomonadota bacterium
CGTCGGCACCGCCCTCGCCCATGATCGTGCCTTCGGTGATCTCCAGGCAAAGCCGCTGCGGCGGCCAGCCGGTCTCCTGCAGCACGCTGGCCACCCGCCGGGGAAGCTCCGGGTCCCAGAAGTTGCGCGGCGACAGGTTGACTGCCAGCGAGATGTCGTCGATGCCCTGCCGGCGCCACTGCATGCCCTGCCGGCAGGCGGTCCGCAGGACCCAGTCGCTGATCGCGTCGATGACGCCGATCTCCTCGGCGTGCGGCTCGAAATGGCACGGCGGCACCGATCCGAGCTCGGGATGGTTCCAGCGCAGCAGCGCCTCGAAACCGAGGATGCGACCGGTGAGGAGGTCGGAATGCGGCTGGTAGTGCAGCTCGAGCTGGCCCTGCTCGATGGCATGGCGCAGCCCGGTCACCAGCGACAGCCGGGTCGACATCGCGATCGAGATCTGCCGCGAGAACACCTGGAAGTTGTTGCGACCGCGGCTCTTGGCTTCGTACATCGCCATGTCCGCATGCGTCACCAGCTCATCGACCTCGGCCGCGTCCTGCGGGTAGAAGCTGATGCCGATGCTGGCCGACAGGGCGATGGATTGCCCATCCACCTCGACAGGCTCGCCGATCGTCGCCAGCAACGCCCGGGCCACTCGCGCGGCGTCCTTCTCGCTGCCGACGTCGTCGAGCAGGACATTGAACTCGTCGCCGCCGACGCGAGCGACCGCATCACCGGCGCGCAGGCAGCGCCGGATGCGCTGGCCCAGCGTCCGCAGCAGCGTGTCCCCGGCGGCATGCCCGTAGGTGTCGTTGACGGTCTTGAAGCCGTCGAGATCGACGAACAGCAGGGCCAGCCGGCCGCCGTTCGCCTTGCAGCGGCGGATGGCCGAGCTGACCGCTTCCTCGAACGAGGCGCGATTGGGCAGCGCGGTCAACAGGTCGTGGCTCGCCAGGTGCTTGAGCCGGTTCTCGTAGTCGCGAAACGCCGAGTTGTCGCTGAAGATGCCGACATAGTGGGCAATGGTGCCGTCGTCCTCGGGGATGCCCGTGAGGCTGAGCCGCATCGGGTACGACTCGCCGTTCTTGCGCAGGTTCTGGACCTCGCCCTGCCAGCGGCCCTCGCGGCGCAGCGCCTTCGCGACCCGGCGCAGGGTCCGGCGGTCGGCGTTGCGCACGCCCGGGTTGCCGAGCACGCGGCCGATCACCTCGGCCTCGCCGAAGCCGGTGATGGCGGTGAAGGCGCGGTTAACAGAAATGACCCGGAAGCGGCCGTCGGTGATCACCACCCCTTCGCTGGCGTTGGCCATCGCATTGGTGGCGACCCGCAGCATCCGTTCGGTTCGCAACCGCCGGCGGACGTCGCGCACGATCGCCAACCGCGCCTCGCGATGATTCCAGCGGGCGAGGCTGCACTTCACCTCGACATCGATCGCTTCGCCGTCGGCCTGTTTCAGGCTCCGCAGCTGGGGACCGCCAGCCTCCGCCCCGGCCGCGGGCAGGGGATCCGCGTCGCGGAACAGGCTGGCGTACGGCACGCCGACCAGTTCGGCGGCCGGCCTGCCGATCAGGCGTTCGGCGCACTGGTTGGTCGCCAGCACCAGGCCGGTGCCGCGATCGACCACCACCAGCCCGTCGCTCGCCCCGTGCATCAGCGCCCGGTATTGCTCCTCGGAGCCGCGAATGCTGCGGATGATGCGCAGCGACAGGTAGGCGCCCAGCCCCACCAGCAGCAGGATCAGGGTGGCCGTCGCGTACTTGAGCCGCGTCGAGATGCGCCGCGCGGCTTTTCCCAGTTCCTCGGAGAACGCCTGCTCCAGCGGATGTACCGCTTCGTGCACCGCCTCGATCTGGTGGAGCAGGTCGTTGACGACGATCGCGGACGGCCAGCTGAGATCCATCTCCGCCTGCAGCCGGTCGCCGAGCCGCCGCAGCCGCTCGATCTGGGCATCGCCCTGCTCCCAGAGACGCACGACCCGCTCCATCTGCGGCAACGCGCTGCAGCAGCGAAAGAGGAAGATCAGCGACGGAATGTCCTGCAAATGGTGGCCGCTGGCGAGCAGATGGCGGGTGGCCACCTCCTCGTCGGAGTCCTCCCGCTGCAACTCCTCGCGGGCGGCGCGATCGTGCAGCGGGACCGCCAGGGCTTCCGCGAAACGGCGCCGGTAGCCCGGATCGCCGGTCTGGCCATAGCGGTAGAGCAGGAAGGCGGCATCGTGCTGCGCCTTCGACCATCGGCCCTCTCCCGCGACATAGCTGCGCACGGCCGACTGGACCGCGATGGCACCGAAGGTGATCGCCACCGAAGTGGCCGTGATGCCGATGAAGATGAACGCGACGGCCAGCAGCTTCCAGGGCAGCGGCGCGCGACTTGCCGGGGTGAACGTCATCGAGGAAGGCGCAAGGCCTGCGCTGGGGTCGGGCTCGGGCGTGTAGCTTGCCGCAGTTGCGCGGCGGTTTCGCTGGCGGACGACGAGCGGGGCTAACCGGTTGACGGCCGGGCAGCGGTTGGCCGGCGGCGCGGCGCCGGCCGGCGATCGGCTCAGCCGGCGGCCAGCGGACCGTCGGGCTGCAGCCAGAGATCGCGGGCGATGCGCACCCCGTCCTCGATGCCCTGGTAGTAGCCGGGCACCAGCGCGATCTCGCGGTAGCCGAGCTTGCGGTAGAAGGCGCGGGCAGCGGCGTTGCCGGTGCGCGCCTCGAGGTAGACGGTGCCGATGCCGGCGGTCAGCGCGCAGCATTCGAGCCAGGCAACCAGCGCGCTGGCCACGCCCGTGCGGCGGCTGCCGGCGTCCACCGCCAGCAGGATCAGATGCGCCTCGTCATCCTTGTACTGCATCAGCCCGAAGCCGACCAGCCGCTCTCCGCGGCAGGCGACCGCGAGATTGGTGTCCGGCGCGCGGATCGCCGCCATGATGCGCGGCGGCGTCCAGCGCCAGCCCAGCCCGTGCTCGATGTAGTCGCGGGACATGGCGGCGATCCGGCCCACGTCGGCCGGCAGGCCGAGCCGGATCTGGCAGTCGGTGATCATCAACGCCAAGCTTACCGCGCCCGGCGGCATGGCTGCCGCCATGCCCCTCGGGAGCGCGCTCCCGGCCGCCTACTTGCCGTCGGACAGCTTCTTCACTTCCCCACGGTATTCCGCCAGGATCGCCTTGCCGTCCATGCCCTTGCCGTCGACCATCTTGATCCAGTCCTGCTCGAAATGGCCGGTCTTCTGCGCCACCGCCTTCACCAGCGCGTCGCCGGCCGGCACCACTTCGCCGCCGCCGGCCTTGAAGGCGGCGAAGCCGGCACCGGCGTTGTTGTCCCAGGCCTTGCCGACGTTGCGCGAGAAGGCCTCGCCGGAGATCTTCTCGATGGCCGCCTGGTCGGCCTTGGAGATCTTGTTCCAGCGATCCAGGTTCATGATCACGCTGTGGCTGTCGGAATAGAGGCCGCCGGGGAACTGCGTCGCGTACTTGAGCAGCTTGTCCAGCTTGAAGGACACGATGCTCTCGCCCGGGAACATGACGCCGTCGACCACACCGGTCGACAGCAGCTCGTAGGATTCGGGCGCCGGCTTGGAGATCGTGTTGACCCCCAGAGCATTGGCGACGTCGGCCGCAATGCCGCCGCCGACGCGGATCTTGAGGCCGGCGAAGTCGTCGACGGTCTTGATCGGCCGCTTGGCGTTCCAGAAGATGCCCGGCCCGTGGGTGTAGATGGTCAGCAGCTTGACGCCCTTGTGCTCGTCCTGCTTGAGGAAGTGCTTGCTGTAGATGCGCCACAGCGCCACCGAGTTGACCTCGGCGTTGTCGCCGGAAAACGGCAGCACGCCGACGCGCACGAGCTGGAAGCGGGCCGGCGTGTAGGCGTGCGAGACGAAGGCGACGTCCGCCAGGCCATCGCGAACGGCGTCGAAATGGTTGATCGCGTTGGTGACCGGCTTGGGCAGCAGCTTGACCTTGACCCGGCCTTCGGTCACCCGCTCGACCTCCTGCATCCACGGCATCATGCCGTCCTTGACCAGCATGTGCGACGGCGGCACCCACGCCGACATGCTCAGTTCCACCTGCGCGCTGGCCGCCAGCGGCACGGCGCCCAGGCCCAGCCCGACCAGGCACAGCCCGACCGGCAGAAGGGCAGCCCTTGTCCAAGATCTCATTGCTACGGTCTCCTCACGGTATTGACAGCTTTTTCGACGGCGTCTGCTCGCGTCGCGCGAGGACGATGGATGGCACCCGGAGCGCTGCCATCACTCCGGCCGCCAGAGATTAGCATGGCGGCGGCGTCCGCGAGGCGACCGCGCCGCGCGGCACCTTGCCCCGGGAGGCGAGGCGCGACACGCCGGGCAACCGCCCGCGGCCGACCAGGGTCACCGGAACAGAAGGGTGGGCAGCCAGGTGGAGAGGATGGGCAGCGAGATCAGGATCACCAGCCGCACGATGTCGGCGACCACGAACGGCATCACGCCGCGGTAGATGGTGCCGGTGGAGACGCTCGGCAGCAGGGTGCGCAGCACGAAGATGTTCATGCCCACCGGCGGACTGATCAGGCCGATCTCCACCACTACGACCACCAGCACGCCGAACCACAGCGGGTCGAACCCGAGGTGCACCACCAGCGGGAACAGCACCGGCACCGTCAGCAGGATCATCGACAGCTCCTCCATCGCCGTGCCCAGCAGCACATAGATGGCGCAGATCAGGAAGATCACCGTCATCGGATGGAGCTGGAACTGCTCGACGTAGTCCTTCAGGTCCTGCGGCATCGAGGTGAAGTTGACGAAGTTGGCGAAGATCAGCGCGCCGATGAGGATGGTGAAAAGCATCGCGGTCGTGCGCGCGCTTTCCACCAGGACCTGCGCCAGCACTGCCCAGGTGAGCGAGCGGCGCGCCAGCGCGAAGACGAAGGCACCGAAAGCGCCGATGGCCGCGCCCTCGGTGACGGTGAACGCGCCGCCGTAGATGCCGCCCATCACCAGCACGAACAGCACCACCACGCCCCAGATGCCGCGCAGCGCGCGCCAGCGCTCCGGCCAGGGCGTGCGGTCGCCGCGCGGGCCCGAGGCAGGATCGCGCCAGGTCTGCCACGCCACCGCGAGCATCAGCAGCAGGGTGGCGATGATCCCGGGGATCACGCCCGCGGCGAACATCTCGCCGATGTTGGTCTCAGTCATCAGGCTGTAGATCACCATGATCACCGACGGCGGGATCAGGATGCCGAGCGTGCCGCCGGCGGCGATCGAGCCGGTGGCGAGCGCATCGCTGTAGCCGTAGCGCTTCATCGACGGATAGGCCACCCGCGACATGGTGGCCGCGGTCGCGATGGAGGAGCCGCAGATCGAGCCGAAGCCGGCACAGGCAACCACCGTGGACATGGCCAGGCCGCCGCGCCAATGGCCGATGAAGGCATAGGCGGCGCGGAACAGCTCCTGCGACAGGCCGGCGCGGCTCACGAAGTTGCCCATCAGGATGAACAGCGGCACGACCGACAAGGTATAGGAGAAGCCGGTCTCGTACATCAGCGTGCCCGCCGAGGCAAGGGCGGGATTCCAGCCGCGCACCAGCGCGAGGCCGAAGAAGCCGACGATGCCCATCGCGAAGGCGATCGGCACGCGGATCACGGTGAGGGCGAACATCGCCAGCAGGCCGAGCAGGGCTTCAGTCATCAGGGGGCTTCAGAGAGGAGCGGCGCCGCTGTCCGTTGCGGACGACTCGGCAGGCGCCCGGCCGAAGGCGGCCGCCAGGTGCACGACGGCGGTGACCAGGGTGAGGGCTGCCATCAGGTAGACGAATGGTGCAATCGGGAACTTGAGCGTCTGGGTCACGTCGCCGATCTCCGCGAAGCTGCCTGCCTTGCGATAGAGCAGCCAGGCCATGCCGACCAGGGTCGCGGCACATACAAGGTGGATCAGGACGTGAAGGATGCGGCGCACGCCACCCGGGAAGAAGCGGTCGAAGGCGTCGATGGTCACGTGCTCGTTCTTGCGCGACACCAGCGGCAGGCCGGCAAAGATCAGCACCGCCATCATCAGCTCGGTGACCTCGAAGCCACCCTTGATCGGCGCGTTGAGGAAATAGCGCATCACGACGTCGACGAAGGTCAGCGTCATCATCGCGAACAGCAGGAAGCCTGCCACGGAGGCGAGCGCGATATCGCAGGCGTTCGCGAGACGGTGGCCCGGGCCCCGGCTGTCGTCGTTCATCGGTGGGACATGTCTAGTGATGCGCCGGGCGAGCTGCCACGGCTTTGGGCTAATCTACCGGATTCGCCGCAGCCGGCCAATCGGGGGTTGCGGCGATGCGCAGCCGACGAAGGTCCGGCAGGCTCAGCGTGCATCGTCGCGCCGCGCCGCCACGCCGGTCGGGTTCGGCGCTGCGCGCTCATCGGGATCGGGAGGAAGGAGAATGGCCAGCAAGGCAACCGGCGCTGCCGGCAACGCGCCGCACGGGGCGTCGAAACAGGGAAGAGGCACGGGCGAGCCGCTGCGATCGCGGATCACCGTCGAGGGTGCCGACCGGGCGCCGCACCGCACCTTCCTGCGCGCCATGGGCCTGGACGACGAAGCGATCGGCAAGCCCTTCGTCGGCGTCATGAGCACTCATGGCGAAAACACGCCGTGTTCGCTGTCGCTGCGGCCGCAGGCTGAGGCCGCGAAGATGGGCGTTGCCATCGCCGGCGGCACGCCGTTCGAATTCACCACCGTGTCCGTATCCGACGGCGTCTCGATGAATCATCGCGGCATGCGCATGAGCCTGATGTCGCGCGAGCTGATCGCCGACTCCATCGAACTGGTGATGCGCGGCCATGCCTACGATGCGCTGGTCGGCTTTGCCGGCTGCGACAAGACGCTGCCGGGCATCATGATGGCGATGGTCCGGCTGAATTGCCCATCGGTGTTCATGTACGGCGGCGCCATGCTGCCGGGCCAGTTCGAGGGCAAGCCGTCCAGCACCGTCAATGCCTATGAGGCGGTCGGCGGCCTCTACGCCGGCGTCGTCAGCGAGGAAACGTTGCTCGCGATGGAGCAGGAGTGCTCGCCCACCGTCGGCTCCTGCCCGGGGCAGTTCACCGCCAACACGATGGCGATGGTGTCCGAGGTGATCGGGTTGGCGCTGCCCGGCACGGCGATGCTGCCGGCGGTGTTCTCGCAGCGCCTGGCACTGGCCCGCCGGTCCGGGGCCGCCGTGATGCGTATCCTGCGCGAAGGCGGGCCGCTGCCGCGCGACCTGGTCACGCGCAAGAGCATCGAGAACGCCTGCGCCGCGGTGGCGGCCACCGGCGGCTCCACCAACGCGGGCCTGCACCTGCCGGCGATCGCGCACGAGGCCGGCATCCGCTTCACGCTCGACGATGTCGCCGAGGTGTTCGCACGCACGCCGCTCCTCGGCGACCTGCAGCCCGGCGGCCGCTACCTCGCCCGCGACCTGCACTATGCAGGCGGCGTCCCGGCGGTGATCCGCGCGCTGCTCGACGGCGGCTACCTGCATGACGATGCGCTGACCCTGTCGGGTGAGACGCTGGCGCAGGCTCACGCCGCCACGCCCGGACCCGACGGCGTCGTCATCCGGCGGCATGCCGAGCCGCTGCATCCCACCGGCGGAGTGGTGGTGCTCAAGGGCAGCCTGTGCCCGGACGGCGCGCTGATCAAGATCGCCGGGCTGCGGCAGCTGGTGATGCGCGGCACGGCGCGTGTCTTCGAATGCGAGGAGGATTGCACTGCCGCCGTGCGCAAGCGCCGCTATCGCGAAGGCGAAGTGCTGATCATCCGCAACGAGGGCCCCAGGGGCGGCCCTGGCATGCGCGAGATGCTCGGCACCACCGCGCTCATCTATGGCCAGGGCATGGGCGAAAAGGTCGCGCTGCTCACCGACGGCCGCTTCTCCGGCGCGACCCGCGGCATGTGCATCGGCTACGCCTGCCCGGAAGCAGCCGCCGGCGGCCCGATCGCACTGGTCGAGGACGGCGATCCGATCCTGATCGACTGCGAGCAGCGCCGCATCGACCTGCTGGTGGACGAGCCGGAAATGGCCAGGCGCAAGGCCGCCTGGCAACCGCGGCAGGTCGAACGGCTGGCCGGCGTGATGGAGAAGTACGCGCGGCTCGTCGGCCCGGCGAATCTCGGCGCGGTGACGCACGGCGGGAACGTCGAATGGTTGCGCGAGTAGGGGGAGGGCCGCGCAGGGGAGACTGCGGGGCAGGGGCGAAGTCGCTTGGCGGACGCGCTTGCAGGCGCGTCCTTGCTCCGTGACTCGCGGCGCA
>JAEZQX010000450.1 GCA_023441105.1 Pseudomonadota bacterium
TTGTCGACCATCACCTTGCCGTCGACGACCTTGATCGCCACCGACTGGCCATTGACCGTCTTGGCGCCATCGAGCTTGACCACGTCGTCGGCCATCACCTTGCCAGGCACCACGTGGTAGGAGAGGATCGAGGTGAGCCTGGCCTTGTCCTTCAGCAGGCCTTCGACGGTTGCGGCGGGGAGTTTCGCGAACGCCGCGTCGGTCGGCGCGAACACCGTGAAGGGACCCGGGCCCTTGAGCGTGTCGACGAGGCCGGCGGCTTGGAGCGCCGTGGTCAGCGTCTTGAACGAGCCTGCGGCGACCGCGGTATCGACGATGTCGCCCTTGGCGTTCATCGCGTCCGAGCCACCCGCGAAGGCGGTGAGAGGGGCCGCGACCATGGCGGCGGCGAGGAGGAGGAAGGTCGGCTTCATGGGAAATCCTGCGCAATGGGGGGGAGGAGGCCTGTCCACTGGTTGTCCAGGTTCGTGGCAGCGGGCAGGTGGCATGTACGGTATATGTCCAACTAAATGGTGTCAACAACACCTGATTAATTGGACAGTATCCATAAATATATGGACAAGTCGCACGGGAACGCCTACGATGCGCGATGCCTGAATTTCCGGCCCTCCATTCCGTCCGGGTCGTCGCGCGCCGCACCGGGCTGACGCCCGACCTGCTGCGCGCGTGGGAAAAGCGCTATCAGGTCGTCCGTCCCGAACGCTCCGCGGGCGGGCAGCGCAAGTACTCCGACGCCGACATCGAACGCCTGCGCCTGCTGGTCAAGGTCACCGCGGCTGGCCGTTCGATCGGCCAGGTGGCCGCGCTCGGAAACGACGAACTGCAGGCACTCGCTGCGGGCGACCAGCAGGCGGGGGCGGCGCCGGACGCCGATTCCGCAAACCCGGTGATCGCCGCCTGCCTGCAGGCTGCACTCGACGCGACGGCGGAGTTCGACGCCGATCGCCTGGAGTCCGCGTTGCGCGCGGCGGCACTGCAGCTCCCTTCCGACGACGCGCTCGAGAAGGTGTTCGGGCCCTTGCTGATCGAGATCGGCGCCGGATGGGAGCAGGGCCGGTTTCCACCGGCCAACGGCCACCTCGCGACCTCGACGATCCGCCGCGTGCTCACGTGGATGTCGGAAGCGCCGATGGTGGCGGACGATGCCCGCACGATTGTCATCGGCACGCCGGCAATGCAGTTGCATGACCTCGGCGCGATGCTCGCCGCAACCGTCGCCGCCACCAGCGGGTGGCGCGTCGCCTTCCTCGGCGCCAGCCTGCCCGCGAACGAACTCGCGCGCGCCGCGCGCATGGCGCACGCGGACACCGTCGCATTGTCGATCGTGCACCCGAGCGACCACCCACGCGTGAGCAGCGAGCTGCGGCAGCTGCGCAGCGAGCTTCCGGGCTCGATCGCGCTGATTGCCGGCGGCGCAGGCGCCGCCGGCTATGCGGACGTGCTCGAGCAGATCGGCGCGCAGCGGCTCGATTCGCTCGTGAGCCTGCGCGCCTGGCTGGTGGCGCGCGGGCAGGGCAGGGAAACCGGCATTTCCTAGGAGCGGCGCAGCCGCGACCGCGACCCTGCGCATTGGACGAACGCATCAGGCATGCGTCGCCCCTGGCCACGCCGCCCTCGCGCTTTCAGCACGCCGGCAACGGCAACGCGCGCATCCCGCGGATCCGTGGGGCGGCTGCCCTGGCGTGAAGCGGTGGTGGCGGGCGTGGGATAACCAGGGTCAGAGTGCCCTTTTCGGCTGGTTGGCGCGTGCCGCGGCAGCAGCGCGCGTGATGGCGCCTGGCGAGGCCCGGCCACCCCTCCTGCCCGCGATCGCATCGATGGTGGAGGCCACGCGCTAGACTCGCCGCTTCCAGGGACAGGGGATCCTCCATGGTGCCGACCACCGCGCCGCGCCACGCCGGGAGTGCGGATGCGCAGCGCACGACGCTGCTGATCCTCATCGGCCTCGCGCTTGCCCGCCTGCTGCTGCACCTTCTCGCGAACGGCCACTACGGCTTCCACCGAGACGAGCTGGCGGTCTGGGACGATGCCCGCCACCTGGCGTGGGGCTACATCGCCTATCCGCCCCTGACGCCGTTCCTCGCGCATGTCTCGACCGCGCTGTTCGGCGATTCGCTGACCGCATTCCGGTTGCCGGCGGCCGTGGCGCAGAGCGCGGCGATGCTGCTCGGCGGCCTCATCGCGCGCGAGCTCGGTGGCCGGCGGCTGGCGCAAGTGGTTGCCGCGCTGGCGATCGCCTGCGCGCCGCTGTCGATGGTGATGGGCAGCATGCTGATGTACACCAGCCTCGACTACCTGTGGGTGGTGTTGCTGGCGTGGGCGATGCTGCGCGTGGCCAATGGCGATGCGTCGCGCGGCTGGCTGCTCGGCGGCCTCGCCATCGGCCTCGGCATGATGACCCGCTACACCATGCTGTTCTGGGTGATCGGCGTCGTCGCCGGCGTGCTGGCGACGCCATTGCGCGCGCACCTGCGCAACCCGTGGCTGTGGGCCGCGGTGGCGCTGTCGCTGCTGCTGTTCCTGCCCAACGCCTGGTGGCAGTGGCAGCACGATTTCATCTATCTCGATTTCGCCCGCCACCTGCACGAACGCGACGTGCGCATCGGCCGCACCGATGGCTTCCTCGTCGGCCAGCTCTCGGTCGGCGCCAGCCCGCTGATCCTGCCGCTGTGGATCGCGGGGCTCGCCTGGCTGGCGTTCGCGAAAGCCGCGGCGCGCTGGCGGGTACTTGCCTGGATGTACGTCGTGCCGCTGCTGCTGTTCCTGCTGGTGCGCGGGCGCGACTACTACGTCGCACCCGGCTATCCGATGTTGCTCGCCGCCGGTGCAGTGGCGCTGGAAAGCTGGATCGCCCGCATGCGCGAGCGCCCGGCGCTCTGGACCCGCGGAGGCACCGGCGTCGTGCTGGCCTGCGCGCTCGCCACGACCGCGCTCGTCGCGCTGCCGCTGGCGCCGATCGGATCCGCAGGCTGGAGCCTCAGCCGTCGCGTGCACGACACGTTCGCCGAGCAGGTGGGCTGGCCGGAGCTGGTCGCCCAGATCGCGCGCATCTACAACGCACTGCCTGCCGATGAGCGCGCCCATACGGCCATCTTCGCCAACAACTACGGCGAAGCCGGCGCCATCGACCGCTACGGCGCGAAGTACGGTCTGCCGCAGGCCATCGGCACCGTCAACAGCTACTGGGCACGCGGGCCGGGCGTTCCATCACCGCAGACGGTCATCGTCCTCGGCGACGACGCGGAAGGCATTCGCGATACGCCTGCCACCTGCAAGTTGGCCGGGAAGGTGCAGATTCCCCACGGCGTGGAAAACGAGGAAAGCGGGCATCCCGACATCTTCATTTGCCGCGACTTCAGGGTGCCGGTGTCTAAGCTGTGGCCGGCAATGCCGAGCTTCGGGTGACCTGTCGGGTGCCGCACGCGTGGGATCGTTGTCGTGCTCCGTGCGAGATCGGTGCCGCCAAACGCCAAGCCTGGCGGAGACCGGCGCGCTATGATGCGGCGTCCACGCGCCGACCGGAGAAGCGTGCGCATCGTCGCCGCGATCCAGATGACGATCCTGAGGAAACTCGCCCCCTGTTTCATCGAGAACACCCGGCGCCATAGCCAAGGCGTCGGGCGCCGCCGCAGCAGCTGACGCCATGTCCCGCCTTGTCGAGCAGGTCAAGCAAGCGGTGGCTGCCTTCGCCGGCTGCAAACACACGCCCGCCTTGATCGGTGGTCTCGCCCTGGCTGTGCATCAGGTGGTGCGCGCCACCCGCGACGTGGACTTCCTTGCCGATGCGGACGACGCAGATCACCTCCATGAGGCGCTGTTGGCGCTTGGGTATCGCTGCGTCCATCGCAGTGCGGACGCCGCCAACTACGTGCGCAACGACGAAGGCGTGGACCTCCTCTACGCGCATCGCCCGGTTGCGCGTCGGCTGCTCGGCGAAGCCGTCGAGCGCGAAACCGTCATGGGCCGCCTGCGCGTGGTCACTGCGGAAGGCCTGATCGGGTTCAAGTTGCAGGCGCTTATCAACAATCCCTCCCGCACGCGGGACCTCGATGACATTCGCGCGCTGTTGCGTACCCAGCGCGACCGCCTCGACCTGGCCGAGGTGCGGGAGTACTTTGTCCTGTTCGATCGTTCGGAAATGCTCGATGACCTGCTCGCCGAAATCGCCGAAGAGAATCGCTGAAAGCGTTCCCGAACTACTGACCGGCGGCGCGGTACGCGACGTGTTCCAGCCGGGCAAGGGCGACCTTTCCGACTGGGTCGAGTTGATGGAGGCCGTAGAGGCGCTGTGCCCCGTCTGGCCGCCGGCTGCGAACGGGAAGGTTGGACGGTACCGGCTCTGAGCTCTTCACGAGCGGACGGGTGACAAGCGAACCTGGTGCGTTGCCGGAGGCTGTGGCCGGCGATGCCGACGTTTGGCCGAGTCGCGCGCACAAGCGTGTTCTGTCCTTCCCCTGCGCAGTGGGGGAGGCGGTTGCCTTCCTCGCTGCGAAGCGGGGGAAGGTGCCGAAGGCGGATGGGGGCGCTCTTCGCGTGAACTTGTGCACGCATCCCCGGCATCCGCCCGGGTGGCGTCCTCCTCGGAATGCCTGACCAAGCATGTCCCCGGCGCAAGGTCTTACGCCAACTGCGCTGGCCCGGCGATGCTTGTCCGCGCTCCTCGCCACAGGCCCTAAATCGAATGCCGTCCGGCGCCCACAAAGACTCCAGTCAGAGTGCTCTATCGGAGGAGGTTGGGGTTTCCGGGACGCAGTTGCATGTCACGCCGCCAGTCGCTCCTGCACATCGCGGATCGCGCCGCCAAGGCGTTCGGGGATCGGGCCGCTCCGGTGGTGCAGCATGACCAGCCTTCCCAGTGCGCGGGTCATTCCGACATAGAGCAACTTCGCTCCACTGAGCAGGGCCCCGGGTGAACTCGCCTGATAGCCAGCGACCTCGCAGACCCCTGGGATGAAGACCGTTTCGAACTCCAGGCCCTTGCTGGAGTGAAGGGTCATCACCTTGACTGCCGGCTTGCCGCTGAAGAGATGGCGCTTGGTGTCGTCCGTAGCGAGGACGAAGTCGATGTTTCGCTTGCCCAGCTCGCCTGAAACGATTCGGGCGATTGCATTGGAGGGGCAGAGCGCCGCGAAGTCGGCAGGCTGCGCACCATCGCCCATGGCCTCTGCGATGCGGCTGGCGATGAGTCGGGCTTCCTCCCAGATGTTCCTGCATGCGATCAGTTCGGGTACCGGTCCACGGCGCCCGGCGCTTTCCGGCGCGATCAGGGGCACATGATCCTCGTCGCTGGTCTGCTCGACCATCAGTTCGTGGGCGAACGTCTTCGCGGTGGCGAGGACTTCGAATGTGTTGCGATAGTTGAGCCGCAGGATGGTCGTCCGGCCTTGCGCCTGGATGCCCACGCTGGCGAAGCTGAACTTCTTTTGCTGGCTGCCTTCCTCGTAGATTTTCTGCGCGTCGTCATAGAGGAGCAACAGCGAGTTGGTCTCGGGATCGACCATCTGCGAGACCAGCTTCAGCCATTCCGGCCGGAAGTCGTGGCCCTCGTCGATCAGCACCGCCGCATACTGGGCCCGGGGAATCGCCTTGCGTTCCACACCGTCGATCACAGCATCCACCATCGCGTCGAAGTAGTTGCTCGTGGAACGACACGGCCGGGGCACGGCGTAGGCATCCAGCTGTTGCCCACACCAGCCGTGGAAGTGGCGGACGGCCACCTTGTCCTGGACACCGTGTCCCTGGACGAGTTGTTCGAGCCGGGCGGCGAGGGTCTTGTTGTAACAAAGAACCAGTATCGGCTTCGCATACTTCCTGGCGAGGGCAAGGCAGCGATAGCCGAGGATCATGGTTTTGCCCGACCCGGCGACGCCGTGGATCACCCGGTGACCCTCGCCGAGCGAACGCGCCAGCTGCTCCTGCTGCAGGTCCATGACGCGGACGATGTCGGGAATCCGGGTGAGGTCATCCTTCGCCTGCGGCTCGGCGGCAAAGATGCTTCCCTGCTCCGGTACTCGAACTTCCGGGAAGAGGTTCCATCGCACCCTGTCGATCTGCGGCAGGGTGAGCTGGCAGCGGAACGGCATGAGGTACATGTCCGCCAGCGCTTTCTGGAAGGCGTCAGGGTCCGCGTTCTCGCTCATCTCGTCCTTGCAGATCACGCTGCCGGAGGCGAGGAAGTGGCCCAGCTCCGCCTGCTCGAACTGGTTGCGCGTGATGTTCGTCAGGACGACGCCCCAACCCCACGGCATGATGAGCTTGCCCGCTCGCTTGTCATCCGCGGGGTGGACCAAGGCCGGATCGCACTGCAGGAGCTTGGTGACCTCGAGGGCATAGCCTCGGGCCTGCAGAATCGGGTTCGCTTCGACGACCCGTCCGCGCTCCGTGTGGAGGACGGCCCGCTCCCGCGACAACTCCGCGAGGGTCTCCAGCTTCCAGTCCTTGACCTCGAGGATCAGGAACCCGAGATTCGGGTGCAGGACGATGAAATCCGGATGACGCTGCTGCCGGCCCACCGCGACGTCGTACCAGCACAGGTAATCGGCATCCAGCTTGTCTTCCAGTCGTTGCGCGAAACGCCGCTCCCCGGATGTCATCCGCGGCAAACAGGCATTCCGGTTTGGTATCAGCTGTCCCATGCACGAAGCCTCCTCTTCGTGTACCCGCTCGGCAGACATCCAAGATTCGCGCCAAGTGCCTACCTTCGGCCTGCGTGCTCGTCCAACTCAGCCGCCGACATCGAACGCGGCGTACCCTTTTTAGCCGAGTTCCTCGCGCGTCGATGGAATCGTGGCCGTTACACGGGCGTCGGGGAGCCGACGTTGATTGTACCGCCGTGCCCCACGCCTCATTCAGATCGCGGGTATTCCAAGATCACGAAGGGACCTGAACGTCGTGTCGTAGAACTCGGGCAGACGCGTGGTGTCGTGGGGGGCTCCGGCCGGAACGAAAATCACCATCCCCTGCCGCGCACGGGTCAGGAGGACGCGATAGGCGTTGACCAGGTAGCGGATACGCGACTCGTTCCTGACGACGTTCCATTTGGTGCCTACAAACTGGTGGTAGCTCCACCCAGTGTCGGTTCGGCGCAGGTCTGCGTCCCAGGTCACGCAAGCCCAGTCGATCTCCAGTCCTTGCACCTGGAACTCGGTGGCGGCGTCTTCAAGGAAGTTGCTGGACCGGATGTCGTCGGGTTTGCCTAGGAACCAGTGCACCGGGTTGATCGGAGCACGCACATCAATGGCGTGCGGCTTGAGCCTCATCGCGCCGGACGTTGCGACGAGCCCTACGCGCTCGCTTCCGCGCGCGTGCGTTCGAATCCAGCGACGTGCCTCGTCGATATTTCGCGTAATCGCAATCGGGTACTTGGCAACAAGGTCGCCGAGTACGTCATGTGCTCGAGCGTGCTCGCAGTCGAGCACAGACTTCACGAATTCAGAAACACGCTCGGCGCGAAACGAGCGCATCGACACTTTCAGGTGCAGTCGCCGATCTTCGACGATGGTGGATCCAGAGCGGAGCCGGTCGAGGGCCGCACTTGCTTCGTACTCTCTATCGTGCAGTTCAGGTGAGAGGTGGACGTCCCACCGCGGAAAGGCTTCAAGCGCGTCCAGCCATCCGCTGATACCGGCTTCGCCCCGATTGATTTCCTGACCGCCACCGACAAGGCAGACCACAACGGCCCAGTCTGTGTGCCGATCCATGTAGGAGAGCAGCAACTCCGGCTCCGACTGATCGAAGCCCGGTATGCCCTTCTTTCGACGCATGAAATCAGACGTCATAGCGCGGTCCCAAGCCCGCTGCGCTTCGTCGAAGATCACGACATGCTCGTCCGGAGGGCCACTATCCCGGACGCCAGCGTCTCGGAAGTGGTGGATCAGGTGAATGAACGACTTGATCTTCTGACGGACTTCGCCCTTCTTCGCTGCTTGCCCCAATGCTTGCCGGCGATGCACCTCGTCACGCGCCAGTGCTTCGGTGAGGACGGAGACCAGTGGCCCGTTTCCGGATAAGAAGACGGCACGGGTGGCACTGGATGCGTCGTATCGTCTGGTCGCGGTGTCCAGACCAACCAGTGTCTTGCCCGCACCAGGAACGCCCGTCACGAAGATGACCTTCTTGCGTCCGTCCTCCCGCGCGACGTCGACAAGCGCATCGACAGCGCGCGCCGTGTACGCGAGGTTCTCGCCGGCTTCATTGCAGGCTAGCGCTTCCACCGAGTGGCTCGAATACAAGATCCGTGCGGCTTCGATGATCGTCGGAGTTGGTGAGTACCGGGACGCTTCCCAAGCCAGGGGGTCAAGTGGTGTTAAACCGACGCGGCTGAGAATTTTGTCGAGGGCACCGGCTAAGCCAGCGGCATTGGTCAATCGCGGGGAATAGACCAGGTCGGCATATGGCTCCGACACGCGGTTGGGCGTTGACCGCGCCGCGGTTGCCACTAGAAGCGGAACGATCTCCGCTTCGTGGCTACCGGCGTGGAAGTTTTTCAGATCGAGGGCGTAGTCCCACGCCTGATTGACGTCGGCCGTGGTGAACTGGCTGGCTCCGACCTTGAACTCGATCGGTACGATTACGCCGCCAGACAGGACCACAGCGTCGATGCGGTCTCCAAGACGGGGCACCGTGAACTCCAGGAACAGGTGACCCGTGCGGCCACTCAGTGCCAACTTGAGCAGTGCTATCTCTTCCTGCCATGCGAACTTCTGATCGAGGGAGTCATCCCCGCTCGCCATAGCAAGCCTGCCCAGGATCTCCTCCGTGCTGGCGCTTATGAACTCGGCGATGTCCGCGTCGTAGTACGCGGCTCCAAACTTTCGCATTGTGGGTTGGGTCCCCGGCCAGATGTCCAGGATACTGGCTCTCGTCGCCCCGCGTCACGAATGAAAGATGTCAGGGACAATTCCCCAAATACACACGCCTCTGCCACAGCTTTACGGGCACCGCGTCGCATCGCCGTGCGCAAGACCGCGGGAAGAAGTTAACCTGCTCCCCTTCACCCACACTGGGCCTTGGTTTTGGACAGACTGGATTCCGTATACGCCTTGATGCTCCTGATCGCATGCGCCGCCGCCGCCGCCGCGTCTGCTCAGGGCAATTCCACGCCGCTGCCCGTCCAGGTCATCGCCGCATCGCCAATCCCGCCGCCGGTGGATCACGCGTTCGCGGGTGTGATCGCGTTGAACGTCGAGGCGACGGACGTCGCGCGGAAGCTGTTCGTCGTGCGCGAAGTCATCCCCGTGCAAGGGGCGGGTGGGATGACGCTGCTGTATCCGCGCTGGGAATCTGCCAGCCATGGACCCAGCCTCACGGCCACTGATCTGGCAGGGCTGTTCATCACCGCGGATGGACGGCCGCTGGCATGGCGGCGTGACTTGGTTGATGCCCATGCGTTCCATCTGGATGTCCCCGCTGGCACGCAGGTCGTCGAGGCGCGCTATCAGGTGATCGTCGGCGAGGACGAGATGTCACCCGACCTGGTCGTGCTGCCGTGGTCGCGGCTGGTCCTCTATTCGGCGGGATGGTATTCGCGCAATCTCCCGGTGCGGGCGAGCGTCACGCTGCCTACCGGACTGCAGGTGGTGACGTCCCTCGACTTCGAGGGGGGACAGGGTGGGCCGGCCGTCTTTGCCACCGTGTCGCTTGAAACCCTGCTCGATTCGCCGGCCTATGCGGCGCGCCATCTCAGCCGGGTTCCGCTGGGCCACGCGGGAGCCGCGCCGGTCACGTTCGATCTCATGGCGAGCCGGACGGGCGATCTCGCCGTGGCACCCGATCGGATCGATCGTTTCCGGCGCATGGTCACGCAGACGATGGCCGTGTTCGGAACCCCGCCGTTCCGGCACTACGATTTCCTGGTGCGCCTGGGCGTCGAGGCGTTGGCTGGCGGAACCGAGCATCGCAGCTCCAGCGAGATATCGCTGCCATCGAGTTATTTCCGGGATTGGTCGGGACAGCTGGGCAACCGCGACATCGTTGCGCATGAATTCGTGCATGCCTGGAACGGCCTCTATCGCACGCCGGCCGATCTATGGGCGCCCACGCCCAACGTTCCCCAGGTTGGAAGCCTGCTCTGGGCCTATGAGGGACAGACCGAATTTTGGGGGCGCGTCATGGCGGCGCGTGCCGGCTTGCGCAGCCTGCAGGAAACGCTCGATCAGCTCGCGCTCGATGCGGCCGAAGTCGCCAACCGGCCGGGTCGCGCCTGGCGAAGCCTGTCCGACGACGTGAACTATCCATCGTTCATGCTTCGCAAGGCCGTGCCATGGCGGGACTGGCAGCGCCGCAAGGACTATTACCAGGAAGGGGTGATGCTGTGGCTGCATGTCGACGCACTGCTTCGGGAGCACAGCGCTGGTACCAAGGGCATCGACGACTTCGCACGCCTCTTCTTCGCAGGGGCTTCCAGCGAGGCGCCGACGCGAACCTACACGTTCGATGACCTCTGCGCGGCATTGGACGCGGTGGCGCCGCATGACTGGCACGCGGAGCTGCGCCGCTGGATCGATGGGCACGAGGAGATCGACACGACGACAGGCCTCGCGAGTCATGGCTGGCGGCTGGTCTACACCGCCACGCCGACGGCCACGTTTCGCCAGAACGAAGACGAAGGCGGCGTTGCGGACCTGTCCTGGTCCATCGGGTTGACCGTGACCGACAAGGGCGTGGTCGACGCGGTGGCCTGGAATGGACCGGCATTCAGGGCGGGCCTTGCGCCGCGCACGAAGATCGTCGCCGTGCAGGGACAGCCCTTCAGCACGGAACGCCTCCTGCAGTCGGTACGCACTGCCGGACAAGCGCCGGTCACGTTGACCATCGAGCAGGACGGCCTCCGGTCGGAGCGGGCGATTCCCTACGGCAGAACGCTTCGATACCCGCACCTCGCGCGGATCGAAGGCAGCGCCGACACGCTCACCCCGCTGCTGTCGCCGCGATAGCTTGCCCGCACGCCCCGTCCGTCGCCATCGCGGGGCAAACGGGACTGGGCATAGTCGCCGTATCGGCAGACCTTGCAGGGGCAGTCACGGCCAAGCCGACCAGCCGGCTTGCCGGATATCATGCGCGTCCTCCCACCAGCGAACCTGCCCATGCCCCTCTCCATGCACGCCGCGTCCGTCCCCGTCTTCCAGCAGATGCTCACCGCGCTGGGCGGTGTCCTCGCGAAAGCGGAGGCACACGCTGCCGATCGCAAGATCGACCCTGCCGCGCTGCTGCAGGCACGCCTGTTCCCCGACATGTTCCCGCTGGCGCGGCAGGTGCAGATCGCCTGCGATTTCGCGACCAGCGTGTCGGCACGGCTGGCGGGCGCGGAAGTCCCGGCCTATGAGGCGGGCGACCAGACGTTCGCCGACCTGCAGCAGCGGATCGCGGCGACGCTCTCCTTCATCGGTGGACTGGACGCGGCGCGCTTCGAAGGCAGCGAACAGCGCGACATCGTGCTGCGCCCCGGCACGCCAAAGGAACGCAGCATCGGCGGCCGCGCCTACCTGCTGGCGTACGGACTGCCGCAGTTCTTCTTCCACGTCACCACGGCGTACGACCTGCTGCGCCACAACGGCGTGGAGATCGGCAAGAAGGACTACATGGGCGCGTATTGACGCCAGTAGTAGCGTCGCGCTCGGTCGATCGCGTCCTCAAGATCGGTGGACCACGTGAGTCACGATGCCTGACTCGGGTCTGGGTGCACTTGCGCGATCGGCTGGGGAGAACGCGTGGTCCTTCCCCAGCCGCCGCGTCGTTCATCCCGCATAACCGCCGTGCCTGCTATCCCGATTCGCCTCGAAGCCAGGAAGCAGTCCCATGCAGACCACCGAACTCCATCGTGGCCGCCTGATCGACCACGTGCAGATCGTCGTGCGCGATCTCGCTGCGAGCCGCGCGTTCTACGCCGCCGTGCTCGAGGTGCTGCAGGTGCCGATCGGCGGCGAGGCGGAGGGCTTCTTCTGGGCCGACGAGTTCTGCGTGTCGACCGTCGACAGCGATGCGGCGGACGGGCGGCTGACGGGCCCGACCCACGTCGCGTTCCAGGCCGTGGACCGCGCGATGGTCGACGCGTTCTACGAGGCGGCCCTCGCGCACGGCGGCAAACCGAACGGTGCCCCCGGGGAGCGTCCGTACCATCCGGGCTACTACGCGGCCTTCGTCCTCGACCCCGACGGCAACAACATCGAAGCCGTGTACCACGGCGCAGCGCAGCGCAGCGCGGCGTCGGTGAGGATCACGTTCTGACGGGGTTCCGACGGCGGCGGAAGGGGAATGCGGCGAATCCTTCGAGCCAGCGCGTGCGACGAACACATCCAGTAAGCATCGGGATCACCATACCCGTGGTCGCGCTTGCAGCGCCTACGGCTTCAAGGAGGAAATTGCATTGCGCCTGCCGCGATCCGGTGTGGGCGTGCGGCCGTCATCCCGGCGGAAACGCCTGGTCCTGCGGCGGGTGCAGGTAGGGAAACCAACGCGCTTGTCCTGGCTTGGAGCTGGTCCAGGCTCAGTGCCTCGCTTTCGCCGGGCGGCGGCAACCCGGCCTTGCCGCAGAAGGCGACGAAGCCCGTGTCATCGCGCAGGCGCAGGATGATCGGGTCGGCGAGGAGAAACAGGAGGCTCTGGCGCGATGAGCGCTCGAGCCATTCAACCGCGTGGCCGGCATCGTCGCGCAGCGCATAGACTTGCGCGATGCCGTAGGCGCTGGATGCGGCAACGGTCTCGTCCCCAAGGAGACCGTCGAGGGCGGTCGTGCCCGCTGCGCCGCCGTGCCCCCGCAGCTGCGCCGCCAGCGCGGTGAACAGCTTGCGGCTGTTCCCGCTCGCTTGCCCGGCGATGTCCATGGCGGCGTCGGCATCCCTGCGGGCCATGGCAGCGGTCATGCGCCAGAAGAGGGTGCCGACGTGCCAGGCTGGGCTGGTCTGCGGCAGGCTGTCGGCGGTGCGGAGATATCGCCCCGCTTCGTCGACGCGGCCGCTCGCTATCAGCAGCCTCGCGTATTGCTGGTAGTTGATGACATAGAGCGGTTCGATCGCGAGCAGCTGCTCGCGTAAGCGCAGGGCTTCGCCGAGCCTGCCCATTCCGGTCAGCGTATAGCCGCAGCCGTTCAGGACCGTGCCGTCGGCAGGCGCAAGCGTCGTTGCGCGGCGGCACTCGGCCAGCGCGGTCGCCGCGTCGAACCGGTAGAACTGCAGGTAGGCACGGGCCGCGTGGGCAGGACCGAGATCGGGCGCCAGTTGCAGCGCCCTGTCCGCTGCCTCACCCGCCTTGCGCATCAGTTCCGGCACATCGGCGGGCGGCACCTTGTCGAATGCCGCGACGGTGCTCCACGATCCCGACAGGAGCGCCCACGCCATCGCGTAGTCGGGGTCGCGCCGCACGGCCTTCGCCATGTACTCCGCGGCCCTGGGGAAATTTTCGTCGTGCCAGTAGGCCAGGCCGCGCAGATACGCACCGTAGGCGTCCAGATCGCCGCTGGGCGGACGGTCATCCTGACGGGCGGCCGGTGCAGGCACCAGCAGCTTCACCCGCAGGGCGGCGGCAACCGCAAGCGCGATCTCGTCCTGCAGGGCGAACAGGTTCCGGTAGGGCCTGTCGTAATGCTCGGCCCACAGCGTGCTGCCGTCCGCGGCGCGGCTCAGCGAGGCGTTGATGCGCACGACGTCGCCGGCGCGCTGCACGCTGCCGGAGAGGAGGTACGCCACGCCAAGCTTGCGGCCGATGGTCGCGCTGTCGTCCTTGCTGTCACGGAACTGGAACGCCGAGATGCGGCCAATCACCTTCAGCCCGCCAAAAGCCGACAGCGAATCGATCAGGTTCTCGGACAGGCCATCGGAGAAGAACCGCTGGTCCGGGTCGTTGCTGGCGTTGACCAGCGGAAGCACCGCGATCGAGCGGTCCAGGTCCGGCGTCGTGGCAACGTCGCCGGAGGGAATGCCATGGCGTTGGCGCATCAGGGTGCCCGTCAGCAATAGCACCACCGCGAGCGCGAGCACCGCAATGATGGCGCGGTCGAGCCGGTTCCCCGTCAGGTGCCGGATCGAGTCCTGCGGCGCGACCTCACTGTCCCGCTTCAGGCCCTCGGGCGTCAGTTCGTAGAACCAGGCGAGTGCGATCCAGAACGGAAAGCCGACTGCCGCGGCAGCGAGGAACCAGCGCGCTATCCATGCCGGCGCGTCGAAGACGGGCCCGAGCTGGGTGATGACCTGCGCTAGCAGCCACACCGCGCCGATGTACAACGCGGCCGCGCGGAGCACGTTGCGCCGCTTCAGTTCCGACAGCAGGGATGGACCGATCGCCATGTGCGGCGCCGCGCTCGACGGTCACTGCCGCCGTCATGGCGGAAGTGTCCTTGCCCGCCAGGTCCAATGCAACAACGGGGCCCCCATCGCCTCGGCCTACGCTGCAGGAGCCGCGCAGCCGCGCCCGCCAAATCCTTTCCGTGCTGTGGCAGGAGCGGCGCAGCCGCGACCGCGAAATGCAGCCCGTGCTGTTGTAGGAGCGGCGCAGCCGCGACCCCGGAATCCGGTCCGTGCTTCTGCTGCTGGTGATCTTCGATCGCGGCTGAAGCCGCTCCCACAGGATCCGCCCCGGTGCTCTCGTGGGAGGGACTTTAGTCCCGATGCTTTTCGAAATGCGATGGCGACGAATGCTCTAGTTGGCGGCGTCGCGGTCGTCCCTTCGCGGTCGCGCTTGCAGCGATCCTACGGAACGCTGGTGGCCCCCGACGGAGAGAGAGGGCGAGGAGACGCGGAGTTCGCCGCCGTGTCAGGCCGACAGCCCGACATCGCCCTCGATGACCGTCAGACGCAGCTGCGGGCGTTCACCCGCGCGCCAAAGTGCCACCTCGTGGCGCACGCGATAACGCAGCGGCCCGCCGTCTTCGCGCGGGCTGCGCTCGATCGGGCGCGGGATGCAGACGAAGTCCGTCGCCATGGTGGTCGCGTCGACGCGGACGGTGGCATAGCCGTGCCCGCCCATGTCGACGAACGACAGGTGAGGCGCCACGTCCGGGTTGCTCGCGGCATGCGCCCTGGCGAGGTCCGCGCTGCGTGCGTATTCCAGCGCGGACCGCACGCCGTGGTTGAGCAGCAGGTTCATGGTCGGCTCCATCGACCCGTCCGCGCGGTCGGCGATGAACAGCGCGCGCAACGGATTGTCCTTCTTCCCGTGCTCGTAGGCTTCCTGCATGCCGGGCGACGTGATCGATCCCCCGACGAAGGTGACGCCGACCGGTTCGAACGCGGCGGGCGGCAACGCCTTCGCGGCGTAGCCTGCCCAGAAGCTGTGGCGGTCGCCGGACAGGATCGCGAAGCCGGTGATGCCGGCGTCGCGCACGGTGTCGAAGATCTCGCCGCGTTCGTGGTAGACGCCGCCCCAGTCGCCGTTCGACAGGACGCCGTAGCCATCGGTCCATGCCGGCGAGTCCTTCGGCAGCATCCCGGCAGGCAGGTTCTGCGGATCGACGCGCCAGTCGGGAGTGCCGAGCGAACTGCCCCAGATCTTCCATGTCGCCGTGGCGGTGCGCAGGCGTTCGAGGAACCACGCCTTCTGCTTCGCGCCCAGCATCGATTGCGGCGGCTCGCCGGCGCGGAAGTTGGGAATGGACCTGTGGCCGAACGCGAGCTGTTCCGGCGGATGGCCGCCAGCGAACGCGCGACCGCTATCGACCTGCATCGACAACGCTTCGGGGAAGAAGGGCAGGGTCACGCCCTCGAACAGCGGGCCCATCTTGGGTCGATTGGAAGGGTCCGGGCCGCGGAAGCTGCGCTGGTCGGTGATGACGAGGTCTATGTGCCGGCCCCAGCGCAACGCGCGGTACGCGATCAGGCTTTCGATCGCGGCAAGGTTGTTTGGCTCGAGACCCAGTCCGTCTTCGGCGAACTCCGTCACCGGCGCATCAACCACATGCGGCGCGGCAAATCGATCCAGCGGACGGCCCGGCGGCGTCACCCGCATCGGCTGGTATTCGAACCATGCCTGGTTCGCCGCCACTTTCAGCGTCTGTCCCGGCATCTGGCCTTCGCCGGGGAACTCCATGATCGACTGCCACGCGAGCCAGGAGAACTCGTGGTTGTCCCACATCGCCACGAACGGAAAGCGCGCCCGCGCGTCCTGCAGATCGGGATCCTGCAGGTAGCCGTGGTACAGCGCGCGGTAGTCGTCCAGCGTCGTGGGCACGGTGAAGCGGTTGTTGGCGACGGGCCGGCCGTGTTCGTACGCGACCGGGAAGGTGATGCGGCGGTCGTAGCGATGGCCGTCCTTCACCTGCTCCGGCGTCTGGACCACTTCGTAGACGAAATCGCCCAGGTGCAGCACGAATCCGATGCGCTCGCCGGGCGCCGCGCGTTCGTCCTCGAAGATCATGCGGCGATACGCATTCATCGCGCCCTCGGGCAGGCTCTGGCAACTGACGAACGCGAAGCGCGCCGGGCGTGCATCGTCCGGCGCGGGTGCGGTCATCGTGCGGCCGATGCGGCTGCCGTTGCCCTCCTCGTCGACGAAGCGGTACCAGTACTCGCCGGCTGGGTGCAGGTCGCTGACCAGCACGCGGCAGGTCCAGTCGCCTGCCGCCAGCACCGGGGCCGACGTCGTCGCGATCACGCGCGTGAACGCCGGGTCATCGGCCACTTCCACCCGCAACGTGGCGCGCTCGCGGCCATCGTCGTACGGCCGCCGCGTCCACAGCAGCACGCTGTTTTCGTCGGGATCGCCCGAAGCAACGCCCTGCGGATAGAGGTTTCGGCGTTCGCGCCAGCCGCTCGATGACGGTCGAAGGGTCGTGCAGCCTGTGGCCAGGGCGGCGCCCAGTGCAGCGGCGAGCGCCAGGAACTGGCGGCGATCGAGGTCCGGCATGTCCTTCCCCACGGCGCGGCGCGCGTTGCGCGCTCGCCACCAACGCTAATGCTCGCCGGCCAGTCAGCGAGTGTGCCGAAAGTCGCAGTCGCTTGCGGCAACCCGGTCAGGGCACCGGATGGGAT